>SLGC01000170.1 GCA_007123885.1 Bacteroidales bacterium
TATTGTTTTAAAATAAAAATAATTGTTATAAAAAGTAAAGAATTCGCTAAAATCGGACTATCCACCACCGGAGGAGGTGGCTTTTACGGTAGTTTTATGAAATCAGGAACAGATTAATTCTGAATAACAGCCGGGGATCTGCATCCTGCTGCAGATCCCCGCAAAATGATTTATCCGGCATCGCGGATAGAAAAACAGATCGCTATTCCATTAGGATATTAACCTCTTTTTTATATAAGTGCCGTAAAACCTGCAGGATGGAAGGACAAATGTTTTTAACCTTACCGAAGCCCTGCTATATCAATTTAAATGATACTTTACCCAAGAGTTGCCACCATGATGGCTTTTATGGAATGCATCCTGTTTTCTGATTGTTCAAAAACTACTGAATGTTCTGATTCAAAAACATCTTCCGTTACTTCCATAGCCTCCAGTCCAAATTTCCGGTAAATATCCTCTCCTACTTTTGTTTCACGATTATGAAATGCGGGCAGACAATGTAACAATTTCACCTGCAGATTTTCGGTCCATTTAATGACCTGCTTATTTACCTGGTAGGGCCTCAGCAGTTTGATACGGCTTTCCCAGACAGAATCGGGTTCTCCCATAGAAACCCATACGTCGGTGTAAATGAAGTCAGCTCCTGCCACACCCTCCCTGACATTATCGGTAATTTTTATTTTTGCTCCTGTTTCTTTTGCTATCCGCGTACATTTATCCACAAGAACGGGATCTGGCTGGCATTCTGGCGGAGCAGCAGCCCTGAAATCCATTCCCATCTTGGCAGCTCCAACCAACAGTGAATTTCCCACGTTATTCCTGGCATCACCCATGTAACAGAAGGTCATATCCTCAAGAGGCTTAACGGAATATTCCTTCATGGTCATAAGATCGGCCAGCACCTGTGTTGGATGGAACTGATCGGTAAGACCGTTCCATACAGGCACCCCGGCATATTCAGCAAGCTCTTCAACAATATCCTGCCCAAAGCCACGATATTCAATGCCATCATACATTCCCCCCAAAACCCTTGCTGTATCCTTCATTGATTCCTTATGACCAATTTGTGAACCTCCTGGTCCAAGATATGTTACCCTGGCTCCCTGGTCAAAAGCAGCGACTTCGAAAGCACAACGGGTCCTTGTTGAAGTTTTCTCGAAAATAAGTGCTATATTTTTTCCTGTCAGCCGGGGTTGTTCAATACCAGCATATTTTGCAGCCTTCAGACTTGAAGACAGGTCCAGTAAATATCTGATCTCCTGTGGAGTAAAATCAAGTAGTTTCAGGAAACTGCGATTTTTAAGGTTATAAGCCATAATTTTAAATAATATTAAATTGGACAATGTGTCAGTTAATGATCCTCAATCCTCATATTCCATGGTGATCTTTGTTCCGAACTTTTTATCAGATAGCTTGAATGCATCTGTTATAACACTTTTACTCCCTCCTTTCTCAATAAATTGCAGGCAGGCTCTGATCTTTGGGGCCATGCTTCCTTCCCCGAACATACCCTGTTCCAAATATTTCACTGTGTCGGCATAATTCAGGAATTCAACAGGCTGTTGATCTGGCTGATTATAATTAATAAAAACATAAGGTACATCAGTAAGAATATAGAATTCATCTGCCTTTATCCGTGCTGCAAGCAATGATCCGGCAAGATCCTTGTCAATCACAGCCTCGGCAGGCCTTACATCACCATTTTCATCGTAGTATACGGGTATGCCTCCTCCTCCGGCAGCAATAACTATGGTACCGCTCATGGCCGTTGCCTGAATAACATTTTCATTAAGTATTTTCACAGGTAATGGTGAAGGGACCACCCTTCTCCAGCCATCCTTTACCCTTTGCTCTTTCCCGAATTTCCAGCCTTTGGTCCTTGCAAGATCATCGGCCTGTTCCCTGGTGTAAATTTTCCCAACACGTTTCACAGGATCAGTAAATGCCTTATCATCTTTGCTAACCTCTACCATTGTGACAAGAGTTACAATATTTCGCTGAATGTTATGCCTGTTTAAAACATTCAGCAACATTCTTTGTACCATATACCCAATCCCGCCCTGTGAATCTGCAACACAAATATCCAGAGGCATCTGGGGAATTCCGTAATTCGTTTCACCCGCATCATTTCTGAGGAGTATATTACCAACCTGCGGACCGTTTCCATGGGTAATTACCAGGTTATAACCTTCCCTCAGCAGGAATACGAGATTTTCAAGAGTATCGGTAGTATTTTGCTCCTGTTCATCGATTGTTCCTGCCTGTTTTTCACGAAGCAGGGCATTACCACCAAGGGCTACTAATGCTAATTTGCTCATATACTGCCATTTATAAGGCCGGATTTCAGATATACAAATCTATAATAATTTTTCAATAAAAAATAAATAATTATCCTGCCTCCGGCAGACTTGTGTATGGACTTCACCTGTGAGAAAAAAGCCTGTGATTTCATATGACCGACCGTACGCAGTGGTTGATATTTTTTAAAAAAAAAGGAGAACTTGAATAAAATTTTGCAATTTTACGGCGGCAGCCGACAACTAAGTTGCTATCAAAACTTCGGCTAAACATTATATACGAATTATATGGCGGCAGGCAAAGAAAAAAAAAGTAACCGAAACATAAAATCCAATGGGAAAAAAAACCGGATAGGAAGCTTTTTTAAAGATGAGCGTTTCAGGCTGTCTCTGGGCAGCTTCATTTTGTTATTTGCCCTGTTCCTGACTCTATCATTTGTTTCATATTTTTTTACCTGGAAATCTGACCAGAACTTCGAATGGTTAGCGGTCATTTCCGGTCCGGATCTGAAAGCAGAAAACTGGGCAGGCAAATCAGGTGCCTGGTTTTCAGCCTTATTTATGAATCAGTGGTTTGGACTGGCATCTTTTAGTGTGCCATTTCTTTTAATCCTTACAGGTTTTAAACTGATCAGGATAAGGCTGGCTCCATTTGGAAGGACCTTCCGCATAACCATAACGGGAACCATACTTCTATCCCTTGTTCTGGGTTACTCGTTTGGTGACGGCGACGGATTTCTGGGCAGCGGTCCCGGAGGAGCACACGGCTATTTTATGGCTGAATGGCTCAATGCCTTGCTTGGGAAGACAGGTACAGCATTTTTACTGGTTGTGCTTCTGTTTTCATTTTTGCTTTTTTCCATAAGAAATTCATCGGCTTTATTTCATAATATGATATATAAACTACGGCACCGGAAACCGGCACCGGACAGTAATCTTCCCGCCGGTAGTTTACCGGGAATTCCCGATCCGAATGAAGGGCCGGAAGTCTCCATAAGTGAAAACATGCAAAGTGCCGGATATTCAGACCAGGAGGAAACCACTACAGGAGAAGAA
>SLGC01000375.1 GCA_007123885.1 Bacteroidales bacterium
CGTACCCTGGTAGGGCCGTATCAGTCCCAGAATAACCTTTAGAAGGGTGGTCTTTCCCCCTCCGTTGGGTCCTATTATGCCAATGAAATCATTCTCATTAACGGTAAGATCAATATCCCGTAATATAATTTCATCCTCATAGCCTGCCGAAACATTCTTTATTTCCAGTATTTTACCCATATGCCACTATCTGGAAGATCATTTGTTGAGTATTGTAAATAGTTTACCGGCTATATCTTTCATTGTTTCGAGCCAGTTTTCGGCAAGGGGATTTATTTCAACCACCTCGCCTCCGAGTTCCCTGGCAACAGCCCTGGCACTTTCGCGTTCAAATTCCATTTGGATAAGAACATCCCTGAGATCTTCCTTCCTGGCCAGATCAACAATCCTTTTCATATTTGCAGCCGAGGGATTTTTACCCTCCTCTTCGATTGATATCTGGATAAGATTGTAATCGCGGGCAAAATAGCCCAGAGCAGGGTGAAAAATAAGAAATGTCCTTCGTTTAACATCGCTGAATTTTTCAGTAAATGATTCATGCAGATGATCCAGTTCTGCAACAAACCGGGAATAATTATCAAGGTAATAATCCCTGTTGCCCGGATCAGCCTCGATCAGGGCCCCGGTAATGTTGTCGGCCTGAACCCTGACTGCAGGAGGCGACAGCCATATGTGCGGATCCACACCATAAAGGTGAACATGATCGCCATGATCAACAATTTCTGCGGCCAGCATGTCCATGCCTTCCGCAGTATCGATTACCAGAAGATTATCGCTGCCGCGGGATATATCCTGTAATATTGTTCTTTCAAAATCCAGGAAACCGATCCTGAAATAGATGAGTGATTTTGCCACATCCTGCATCTGCACCGGGGTCGGCTCATAGGTTTCATGATTGGCACCGGGAGGCACCAGCACGTTTATCCTGAATTGTTCACCTGCAATTCTTTCCACAATAAATTTCTGCGGAAGAATACTGGTTGTAATAACCGGCCGGTCGTCAAAATCTCTTTGGGAACATGCTGCCAGCATGATGACGATCACGGACAGCATTTTTACATATCTCATCTGTAAATATTTTATATTATTTTTAAACGGTTGTTTGGAATACCGGCATTTACGTTAAAAATCTTATCATTCTATATCTGATAATGTGTTTAATAGTTGGTAAATTACAAGTTAAAAGGATTATCAGTCATAATGGGATAGTAAAATTATTCGTTTTTTTTGATTTATCCATTAAAAAAAGGAATTTAGACATTTAACCGTGGAAACACAATATCACTTTTACAACTCATGCAGCAGCTTATTACCGTCCTGGGTCCGACAGCATCGGGCAAAACAGCTTTTGCGGCAAGACTCGCAAACCTTATTGATGCTGAAATTATCAGCGCCGATTCCAGGCAGGTATACAGGAAAATGGATATCGGGACCGGCAAGGATTATTCCGACTACATAGTTGACGGAAGGCAAATTACATATCATCTTATTGATATTGTTGATGCCGGCTATAAATACAGCGTTTTCGAGTACCAGAAGGATTTTCTTGAAGCCTGGAAAGATATCACAGGCCGCGGGAAAAAAGTGATTCTATGCGGTGGTTCGGGCATGTATATTGAATCAGTGCTAAACGCATACCGCCTGATAAATGTCCCCCATAACGAAGAGCTCAGGAAGGAGCTGGAGCGTAAGCCTGATGAGGAACTGATCAGGATACTCGCCGGCTGCAGGAAACTCCATAATGTAAGTGATACATCCACCAGAAAAAGACTAATAAGGGCAATAGAGATCAGTTTGTTTACAGCCGAAGGGAAAATACCATTTTCGTTTCCTGATTTTAACCATACTATTTTGGGTATTTTACCCGGTCGCGATTTGCGGCGTAAAAGAATAACAGAGCGGCTTGAGGAAAGACTCCGTGAAGGAATGATAGATGAAGTTAAGAAGTTGCTGGAACTTGGTATATCTCCCGATGACCTGATTTTCTACGGACTGGAGTATAAGTTCATAACACTTTTCCTTACCGGGAAGCTGGATTATGATGAAATGAAAAAACAGCTTAATACTTCCATTCATCAGTTCGCCAAAAGACAGATGACCTGGTTCAGGAAAATGGAACGCGACGGATATGAAATTCACTGGCTTGATGCCGGATGGGACATGGACCGCAAAATTGAAAAGGCTCTTGAAATAATCGGTTCTGACTGAAAGGTTATCGCGAAATAGGCATTCACAATAGCCGTTAAAATAGCACTATTTACCGCTTTTCTGTTTCATAATATTTTCAGCCTTCGTACATTTGCTTTAAATTATTAATCATAAACCAAAAGGGAGGAAACTAAAATGGAAAGAATCAATGATAACGGAAGCAATTCCGGCCGGAGCACCACCAGTATTATCGGGATAATACTGGTGGTTGTCGGATTACTGTTATTAATGGATCGCATTGGCCTTCCTTTCAGATTTCGTAATATAATCTTTACCTGGCAGGCGTTGCTCATACTGCTTGGGGTTATTTTCCTTTCGAAAAAGGAGGGAAGACTGACCGGGGCTATCCTTGTACTTATTGGTGCAGTTTTCCTGCTGCCCCGTTTCAGCATTCTGCCGGTTACCGCTTTTCAGTTATTATGGCCGGTGCTGTTCATATTTCTCGGACTGCTTTTCATTTTCAGGGGTACATCCGGAAAAGGGTTTAAAATATCCAAAACAGGCATGAGTGGAGATGCCCTGGAGGATGTGAATATTTTCGGGGGGCATGACCGTATAATTGAGACTAATAACTTCAGGGGAGGGGAGATAGTCAATATTTTTGGCGGAGGAAATTACGATTTTGTACAATCCCAACTTGCCCCCGGTCAAAATGTACTGGAAATTGTAATGATCTTTGGCGGATCAAAGATAATTGTCCCGCAGGAATGGGATGTGAAAGTCGATGTGGCCGCGGTATTCGGCGGATTTTCCGACAAGCGCATCATATCTTCAGCAATAACAAGGGATCTTTCAAAGACACTGGTTATTAAAGGAGTTGCTATCTTTGGAGGCGGGGAACTGGTCAATATCAACAGGCAGGGTTAAAATGAGCAATAATTCGTTATCCGATTCAAGCCAGGCTACTTCACACTCAAGAAACCAGGCTCTTACAGTTCTCAACTGATTTCATTTAGGCAGATGGTTTTATTATATACATCCCGGGCTAACCAAATCCCATGTGTCCGGAGTTATTCATGTGAATAAACTTTAGTTATAAGATTGTAAATCATGCATATATATTTTGCATTTAAGTTATTTTGGCATTGCATAGGGATGTATCCCCTTGTTTATTCATCTCTTTTTGTCTGACG
>SLGC01000193.1 GCA_007123885.1 Bacteroidales bacterium
AGGGCATGTGGAAGATGCTTCAGTTGGATTCGCCCGAAGATTTTGTGCTGGCTACCAATAAAACGCACCGCATCAGGGAGTTCGTGGAGGAAGCCTTCAGGGTGCTGGGTGAAGAAATCGAATGGAGGGGAAGCGGAAAAGACGAAAAGGGAATACTTAAATCTTCAGGCAAGGAAGTTATTGCTGTTGATCCGCGCTATTTCAGGCCTACCGAGGTTGACCTTCTTATCGGCGACTATTCAAAGGCCAGGGAAAAGCTGGGCTGGGAGCCAAAAACAACATTCAGGGATCTTGTCAGGCTAATGGTGGAAGCGGATTTCAGGAAAGCAAAAAAAAGGGTGGATTTTCCCTGCTGATAAAATCCGGAATAAGTACATGAATTCCCTGATTCCAGGTATCACAAAGAATTTAAACATTTTTCAGATGGACAAGGAAAGCAAAATATACATAGCAGGCCATGCCGGCATGGTCGGATCGGCTATTCACCGAAACCTGGAAAAGAGAGGCTACGGAAATTTTCTTCTCAGAACTGCCGGCGAACTTGATCTGAGGATACAAAAAGATGTTGATGAGTTTTTCAGGGAACAGCGTCCACGGTATGTGTTCCTTGCTGCCGCCAAAGTTGGCGGTATAGCTGCCAATAATACCTACAGGGCCGAATTCCTTTATGATAACCTGATGATCCAGAACAATGTTATTCATTCAGGCTGGAATCATGGTGTAGAGAGGCTTCTGTTCCTGGGCAGTTCCTGCATATATCCAAGGGATGCATCCCAGCCCATGAGGGAAGACGCCCTGCTTACAGGAATACTTGAGCCGACCAACGAGCCTTATGCAATTGCTAAAATAGCGGGGATCAAGATGTGCGAAAATTATTTCAGACAGTATGGCAGCGATTTTATTTCTGTCATGCCCACAAATCTTTTCGGCCCCAATGATAATTATGACCTTGAAAAATCGCATGTATTGCCGGCCCTGATACGCAAGATGCACCTGGGCAGATGCCTGGAGGAAAGCAAGTGGCAGGAGATAAGAGAGGATCTTGACAGAAATCCGGTAGAAAATGTATCCGGGAAATCGGGTGACAATGAAATAACCGGTATCCTGGAGAAATACGGGATTATAAGGGATGCAACTCCCACTGAAGAGGGTACTTTCCGGGTAACGGTCCATCTCTGGGGTACCGGAAGGGTATACCGTGAGTTCCTTCATGTTGATGATATGGCGGACGCATGCGTACATATGATGGAAAGGGTTGACGGTAAGACACTTTATGATGAAATGCGGCAGACACATATTAATATTGGTACCGGCATTGACCAGACCATAGCTGACCTTGCAATGATGGTCAAAACTATTACCGGTTTCAGCGGGAATTTGAAATGGGACAGCTCAAAGCCGGACGGTACCCCGCGAAAGCAGCTGGATGTGCAGCTGCTGCACAAGCTGGGCTGGAAACACAGCATAGATCTTGAACAGGGAATAAGATCGGTTTATGATGCCTACCGGAAGTAAGCATGACCGGAATATCCTCATCATCACATTGACGGGGACTTTTCCTGCATCCCGTTATACTGAAGCTGCCGTGAATAAACTCTGACATCCTGCAGGATGTCTGTTGTAAGCAACTTCGTATTGCACTTTGAACCCATGGAAAATACTCCCGCATCCTACAAACCGAAGAGCCGTCTTATGGCACCTACAGCCCTGTCATCATCAGAATGATGAAGTTTGAAATATTCCAGGGTAACGAACCAGTCCAGGAATCTTTTTGCGTGACCGTCAGCCGGGTTGATCCAGGCCTCTTTATGGAACACTGACAGGGCATCAGTTGCGCTAATTTGTTCCATTTTGAAACTGACCTGCGGGTCATATTTGATAAATATGATCTTTTTTACATTTTTAGGCCGGAGCATACCGGATCCCCGGGAAGGGGGGGGAAGATAATGTACTGGACCGGATCTAACCGATTCTTGTGAGGCCGGATCATTAAAGGCACCGGCAATATGAGACGATCCTTTTTTCAGTGAAAGGGCAGCAGGAAAGGGATACGCCATGCAATTGCAGAAATCGACCGGCACGAAATCATCCGACATGAATGATATTTCATTTCCCACCTGATCGGGCAATTGAAGTAATGCCGCCATGGTGCTCTTGCCCGATCCGCTTGGAGAGCAAAACAGGATGGCTTCATCGTCGCGTGATACTGCCGAGGCATGAATGAAGCACATAAAATCACTGACCGGGATCCCGTAGAGAAAGCTGGTAATTTCAATATAAAGCCGGTGTTTAAGCACCCCGGGATCGTTGAACGCATATTCCATATCGCTGCCGGTGGCAAGGAAGTAATCTTTTTTCAGCTGTGAGGCAGAAGGGACGAAAAATTCCGGGTTAATCGGATCGAGCCCGGCTTGTACTGCCGGCTGTGGCAGTTGCCCCTGCGGATCCCGGTCAGGATGCTGTCGGTTTTGCCGCAAAGGCTCATGCAGGTTCCGGTCAGGGTGCTGTTGTTGTTGCCGCCCACGGTCGGGATGCTGTTGTTGATGTTGGTCCGGAGCCCCTGAATGTATCCTGAAATGTGGAGATTGTTCAGGGCAGCTTTCTGTTTCCAGGTGTGCAAATGCAGGGTGGATATAATGTTCCATCTCCTGAGATCCGAAATCTATTGTGAAATGCTTTTTATCCACACGGTAATATCGCGTGCTGAAGTTTTTGAAAAATCGTGGAGAATCAGTTTTCTCAAGAATCCCGGGTGTTTCTGGATAGCCTCTTTTTGAAGAGGTCCGGATGGCATCAACTATTTCACCGTAGAACCTCCTGGCTTCAGTTTCCGGCAGACCATATTTTTCCGATAACCGTGATACGATCTTTTCAGCCGGCTCTCCTTTTTGCTGCCCGGTATAAACCAGCCAGGCAGGTTCCCTGAACTCAATCCACCGGTTGCTTTCGGCAAACCATACAATATAGCTGCTGCCTATTTTTTTTACCACCCTGTTCCCTATGGAATTTTTCTCCATTATCCACCTGTTAAATGCCTTCCGGTCAAAAATATAAAAAGTTCCCGTTATAAGGACATTTACCGGCGACGAATCCGTGCCGACAATGCAACATGTCCGGGAAAAATTATTTTATCAACAGTCTGAAACCTTCATGACCATCGTCCGTAAGATTGAATGAATTAATGGTTATTATTTTCTATGAATTCCAACCGAAAACCGCCTGAACCATCATTCAAAATTAACGGTACAGGCAGTGAGCTTTCTGAAGCCGGTACAGGTAATCCTCATCCTGACAGTGATATATCATTGAAGGAAGATCCCGGGAACTATTACGATGCCCGGGTTCACCAATATGATGATGATAATGAAAAACCCGGGTACTACCCTCGTGACAGTCCCCATAAGAATCACAGGAAGAAGCTTGTTATTTATCTTGCCGATCTGGTCATCCTTTCTGCTGCATTCCTGCTTTCAGCACTCTACAAGCCACAAACCGCAAACTATATCTCGGGCGATTACCTTGTTGCATTCGGCCTGCTGACGATAACATGGACATGTTCATCTTTTTATTTCAGGAAATTCGACTTCGGCAAGAAAATAAAGATGAAGTGGCTTGTCGGGAGAATACTCATGTCGAATTTCGTTTCACTGGGAATTATACTTGTTATTATTACACTGATGTGGTATTCCGGTTTTTCACGGATTATGCTCTTTGGGACTGTTGGTCTTGCAACACTTTTAGAGCTGCTTGCCGGTAATCTGTATCATTCCCTTATACAGACAAAACCGCTAAACGGGTACAATACGCTGAATCCCCCGGCAAAAGCATTTGAGCTTCAAAAAGCAAGGGTTGCCCGGAGGTTCCCGAAATCAACACCCGGCTCTGATATTATCAGAGATGCTGTTGTCGGGGAATGCGGTGAGCAAATATATATGTTCATGCTTGGGCATGTGGATGAAGATTGCAACAGGACCCTCTTTATCTCCACCGGATCCCGTTTTAACATTGATATACTGCCCTATAACGGTTTTCAGGCCATTGTCAACATGAAGCGGGTGAACGATGTGAATTACATAAACAAATTCTTCGAAACTGTAAACAGAAAACTTCCCCGGGGAGGGACCTTTATTGGCTGTGCGGAGACAAAGGACCTGCGAAAGAAAAGGATAATGAAAAAGTATCCATCGGGCCTTAACATAATGGTTTATTTTTTTGATTACCTGCTGAAACGGGTCTTCCCCAAATTTATACTTACCAAAAAAATATACTTCCTGCTTACAAGGGGTCATAACAGGGTGATCTCAAGGGCCGAGCTTTTGGGAAGGTTGTATTCCTGCGGATTTAAAGTTCTGGATGAGGAACTGACCGGAAATCTTTATTGCTTTGTGGCTCAAAAGATAAAGGATCCGGTCTATGATCTGAATCCCACCTACGGGCCTTTTATAAAACTTAACCGTATCGGCAAAGAGGGCAGGATCATTCGTGTATATAAGTTCAGGACAATGCACCCCTACTCTGAATATCTACAGGAATTCATGTATGAAAACAACAACCTCGAACAAGGAGGAAAGTACAAGGATGATTTCCGGGTTACCACACTGGGAAGGCTGATGAGGGCTTTCTGGATCGACGAACTTCCCATGCTGTTCAACATGTTGAAGGGAGATGTCAAACTTGTAGGAGTGCGTCCATTGAGTCCCCAGTACTTCAGCCTGTACGACACTGACCTTCAGGATCGAAGGGTCATGTATAAGCCGGGACTGGTGCCGCCGTTCTATTCCGACCTTCCTAAAACCCTGGAAGAGATACAGGATTCGGAGCGGCGTTATCTCGATGCCTTCGAAAGAAACCGGCTTCTGACCGATTCAATCTATTTCTTCCGGGCATTCCGGAACATTGTCTTTAAAAATGCCAGAAGCAGCTGACATCCGTTAAAAATATTCTTTTTTCCGGAAGGAGGCCTGCGCTCTCCTGGTGATAATTTTTTTGATTCCTTTTGTTATCTTTGTTTACAGTAGAAATTAATTCCTCCGGACTTATTTTAAATGCGGTATCCGGGTGCCCATTCCTCATGCATTGCACACCCCTGGGTATTTTCTGCTCAGGTTAAATTATTAATGTAAATTATAATATTTGGATATAGATGTTTACTCATGATGTTCTGATCGCTTTTTTGCTCACCCTGTTCGCAGGCTTGTCTACGGGTATTGGCAGCGCCATTGCCTTTTTCAGCAAAACGACCAATACCAGGTTCCTTTCAATAGCACTGGGATTTTCTGCCGGGGTTATGATCTATGTTTCCCTTGTGGAGATCTATTTCAAGGCTCAGGAAGCGCTGGTATCGGAGCACGGGATTGTTCAGGGAAACTGGATCACGCTTGTCTCTTTTTTCGGGGGGATACTTTTCATCGGTATAATTGACCGCCTGGTACCCTCTGCCCAGAATCCGCATGAGGTGCGTATGGTCGAGGATGTAAGGGCCGAAACCAGTGAAGCAGGGGTTACTCCGGGCATTGCAGGGGCCGGATATGCCGAAAGCCTGAAAAAAGGGCCGGTGCCCAAAGAGAATGATAAGATGAGGAATGGAAAGCTGATGCGGACTGGGCTTGTGACTGCACTGGCAATTTCAATACACAATTTCCCGGAGGGACTGGCAACTTTTATCGCTGCCCTTACGGATCTCTCCATCGGGATACCAATAGCCATTGCCATTGCGATACATAATATTCCTGAGGGCATAGCAATATCTGTACCCATATATTATGCCACCGGCAGCCGGAAGAAAGCCTTTGTATATTCATTTCTTTCCGGACTGGCCGAGCCGGTGGGCGCGCTTGTGGGATGGCTCATTCTTATGCCTTATCTTAATGATACCCTGTTCGGCGTTATATTTGCCGGTGTGGCGGGTATCATGGTATTCATCTCTTTTGATGAGTTGCTGCCGGCGGCACGTGAATATGGTGAACACCACCTCTCCGTGTATGGTTTGATTGCGGGTATGGCGGTGATGGGGATATCGCTGGTCCTGCTGATTTAAGCGCGGTACGGTGTATTTTTTGACGAAAGTATTCTCTCCGGGCCGGATTCGGATAATTAAATGACGGATGTTACCGGTTTCAGGTTAGAGCCAAACAATTTTTAAAAAGGTCTGAACCCGATCAGTTCGCGTACCTCCCTAATGGTTTTCGAGGCGCTTTCCCTTGCTTTTTCAGCTCCCTCTCTTGCCACCCTGCCAAGATACCGCTCATTGGCAAGTGTTTCATCGATCCGCTCTTTTAACGGCTTCATAAAACCAATCAGATCCTCAGCAAGCTGTTTTTTCAGGTCGCCGTAACGGATAGTGCAGTCATGGTACTGATCTTTGAAATGTTTTACAGTTGAGGTATCGGAGACAAAATTCATTATGGTGAAGAGGTTTTTTACCGGTCCCGCGATCCTCTGCCCCGGTTCAGAAGGTCCGGCATCTGTAACGGCCCTCATTACCTTTTTGCGGACAGTCTTCTCATCATCAGACAGATAAACAGCATTTCCTTCCGATTTACCCATTTTGCCGCTACCATCAAGTCCGGGTATCTTTACAAGCTTTTCGCCAAAATTATAGGCCTCGGGCTCCGGGAAGCACTCAGATCCGTACATATTGTTAAACCGCCGTGCAAGTTTGCGGGTTACCTCAAGATGGGGCTGCTGGTCTTTTCCCACGGGAACCTTCGTGGCTTTATGTATTATGATGTCGGCCGCCATAAGCACCGGATAGGTCAGAAGTCCGGCATTCACATTATCGGGCTGGTTCCTCACCTTGTCCTTGAATGTTGTGGTACGCTCAAGTTCACCTGTGTAGGATATCATATTAAGCAGGAGATAGAGTTCGGTAACTTCAGGAACATCACTCTGGAGATAAATTGTCGCTGCTTCAGGATCAATTCCGCAGGCAAGATATTCGGCAAGAACATGCCTGACATTCCCGTGCAGGTCGGCCGGTATGGGATGGGTTGTAAGTGAATGATAATCTGCTATAAAGAAATAGCACTTATTTTCATGCTGCATCCGGGTGAAATTTCTGAGGGCGCCGAAATAATTTCCAAGGTGCAGGTTGCCGGTAGATCGTATTCCGCTGACGACAATATCCATTTTTGACTGATTATTAATGTATTGAAACTTGATCATTTTACTTTACGGGTGCAAGGTCTTCTCACCGGGCAGGCCGCTTTCTCATCCAGGCTATGCCGGTGTAATGGTGCAAAATTAATAAATGTTGGCAAATCACATCAGATAATCATCACAGTATTGCTGCCGGTGTCCCGGCGGATTGAGTAAGCCGGTAAATGTCCGCATAATTTCAGATATTCGGATTATCTTTGTAACATTTTGGACAGGGCAGTTTATTTTGCGAACATTAAGATCACCTCTGTAAAATAACATAGTTACATGCCGGATAGACCGAAAGTCAATATAGAAGGCGATTAAATATATAAACAGGCGTCTTTTGTAGAATTCAAAAATTATATTTTATGGAATCACAGAGACAAAACAAGGTATCAAGGCTGATTCAAAAGGAGCTTTCGGATATCTTCCAGAAACAGATGAATACGCTTTTTGCCGGGGGAATGATATCGGTTACTGTTGTCAGGGTAACACCCGACCTGAGCGTTGCGAGGGTTTATGTAAGTCTTTTTCCGCCGGAAAGGAAACAGGAACTTTTCGAACTTGTAACAATCCAGGCCAAAACACTGAGACATGAGCTTGGCAGAAGAGTAAGGAACCAGCTCCGGCAGGTGCCGGAACTCCAATTCTTTATTGATGACAGCATTGATTATGCCCAAAGGATAGACGATCTGCTCAAATCATGACCTCAAAAACTCAGCAGTAATGCAATATGACCCGATAAAAAGAGAGACAGGAAAGATCTTTAATTGCTGTAAAAGTGCACGCCTTTTGTTTTATTCGCTTCTTAATATATTACTGCTCCGTTCCTGGTATGTCAGAAAGGAGGTCAGGAACTGGGCAAGATATGCCCCGGCAGGAGCTGCAATTCTGGACGCGGGGTCCGGATTCGGGCAGTATATTCATTTTATATCCCGTTTGAATAAGGATTACACCATTAAAGGAATTGATGTCAAGGATGAAGAAATAGAAAATTGCAGGCGGTTTTTCGTGGATAACCAAAAGATCATTTTTGAGAAGGCCGATCTAAATACATTTGTCGAACAGGAAAAATTTGACCTGATCCTTTGTATAGATGTGCTGGAACATATTGCAGATGATGTTGGTGTGATGAAAAACCTCTGCGCATCCATGAAAAAAGGAGGATTGCTGCTGATATCAACACCTTCCGACAGAGCCGGGTCAGAAGTCCATGGCAAGGATGGCGACTCCTTTATAGAAGAGCATGTAAGAGATGGCTACCCTGTCGAAGAGATAGAGTCGAAGCTTAGGCAGGCTGGTTTTTCCAGGACGGAAACCATCTATTCATACGGCCGGCCCGGACAGCTTTCCTGGAAGCTGTCAATGAAGTATCCGATAAGTATGCTGAACCGGGGGAGGGCTTTCTATCTGGTTCTGCCCGTATATTATATGATCACCCTGCCTTTTGCCATGCTGTTGAATTTCCGCGACCTGCGGAAAAAACATAATTCGGGGACCGGCCTGATTGTCAAGGCAGTCAAATAGGCCGTTATCCCTTAAAGCAAAGGGATGAAACAGTGGCTGTGGCGGTGAACAAACAGGAAGCTGCAATAACTTAAGGTGCTATGTAATATGTTTCCCGTGCTGTACGTTATTTCACGAATTGCTGACAATATTAAAAATACTGATATAGATTGAATTTTCCCGTTTTCATAGCCAAACGGTACCTGCTTGCAAAAAAATCGCAGAATGTAATAAATATTATATCTGCTATTTCTGTAGTCGGAGTGGCTACCGGTACAATGGCCCTTATTGTGATCCTTTCGGTATTCAATGGATTCGACAGTCTTATCAAATCGCTTTTCAGTGTTTTTGATCCCGAACTGGAGATCCGCCTTGTCGAGGGAAAGACTTTTGTTGCCGAAGGCGACAGCAGATTTGACGATGTAAGGGATCATCCCGGAGTGCTTTATTATGCCGAAGTTGTGGAAGAGAATGCGCTTGTTATGTATGGTGAGAGGCAGCATATTGCCACCATGAAAGGAGTGGATGACAGTTTTGCAAGGCACAGCGACGTGGAGAAGATGATAGTGGACGGTTATTTTCAGTTCAGCGACGAATACGATAATGAATTTGCCGTTATCGGCAGGGGAGTTGCCAATGTGCTTGGTGTGGGACTTAATTTTATAACTCCGATGGAAGTATATATACCACGTCGTACAATCCGTCCGGCCATTACACTGGCTCCCGAACAGGCATTTAACAGTAAATTGATCTTCCCCTCGGGCATTTTTGCCATTGAGCAGGAGTTTGATATGAGCTATATTCTTGTTCCTGTCAACTTTGCCAGAGACCTGCTGGAATACAGCAATGAGGTAACTTCAATTGAACTGGGTGTGAGAGAGGGTTTTCGTGAAAGTGAAGTCAGGCAGGATCTGCAGGAAATTCTAGGGGATGAATTCCAGGTGCGGAACCGGTATCAGCAGCATGAATGGCTCTATAAGGTGATGGAAACTGAAAAATGGGCAATTTTCCTGATCCTGAGCTTTATTCTCCTTGTGGCCTCCTTTAATATCATAGGTTCGCTCTCCATGCTGATCATTGAAAAGAAAAAGGACATCGCTGTTCTGAAAAGCATGGGAGCAGGAGAAGGCCTTATCCGTAAGATTTTTCTTTTGGAAGGGTGGATGATCTCAGCAGTCGGAGCATTTACCGGATTGCTTCTTGGATTTCTCATCAGTTTTGCACAGATGAGGTTCGGCATCATCAAGCTGTATGGAACAGGTACATTTATAATCGATGCCTATCCGGTTGAACTGCAGTTAATGGACTTTGTATATGTGCTGCTGATCGTGCTGGCAATCGGATTTCTTGCAGCTTTGGTGCCGGTAAGATATATTACCCGCCGGTTTTTTACAGAATCAGAACAACTGTAACTATTAAATTTTGCAGTAATCCAAAAATTAATTAAACTTTGAAATTCACCGTCTATATTTGTGCCATTTGGCAATGGGTCAGAAAAAGTTTCAACTTCACACACTATCCGGTGGAAATTCGGGATAGCTGGTTTCAAAAACATGAACAATGAAAAAAAATATGATGCTTCTGCGTAAAACCTTCCTTACAGTATATATTCTTTTAGTTGCACATCAGCTGTCTGCAGGAGATGTAACAATTATCGATTCAAGACATTATAGCAACGTTTTTGGTGAGATACGGAATTTCAGGGTTTTCCTTCCTCCGGGGTATTATGATGAGCCGCAAAAGGATTATCCGGTGATTTATTTTCTACATGGATGGTCCCAGCGCTACTTTGGAGGCATTAATGCACCGTTTTCGGATATGGGCGACAGTAACGAGGGTGACAATATTGGCCGGTTTGTGTCAGAAAACGAAGTAATTGTAGTAAAATCGGACGGATACAACCGTTCACCGGATGAGGAATATAACCGTCGTCCCTACAATATCGGTCCGGTAGAAAATCACCGCCAATTTCCAATTTATTTTCCGGAACTTATAGAATTCATAGACAAAAACTACAATACAATCCCCGATAGAAACCACCGGGCCATTACCGGCCTGTCGATGGGAGGCTTCATGGCATTCTGGATTGGCGGTAAATATCCTCATATGTTCTCTGCAGTGGGTAACTTCTGCGGTTCCCCCGAATTTTTTGTCGGGCCTGCCTCTATGCCTGTCGAATACAGGCATATGGATATGTATGGGAACTATGAAGGAATGAATGTGGTACTTCATTATGGTAACCGCGATTTTATCCGCGCCTATCATCTTGATATGAACAAAATATGGACAGAGGTGATGGATAATTATCAATACCGGATCTATGATGCGGAACACGTAACAGCCGGATTGGGAGATATGTTCTCCACTTTCATGGAAACTTTCGATGACCCTCCTCCGAAGCCCCGCAGATGGCATCATATAGATGTTTATCCATCTTTTTCTGTATGGGATTATACCGTAGATTCTGACAGGTTATTGCCGGGCTTTACAATTATTGAAAATGTTGATGAAAGGGGGTTCCGGACTTCGGTAAGGAATTTTCTTCCCGACGGGGAGCTGATGCCTTTTGTAAGGGTGAATGTAACCACAGCCCCTCTCTATGAAAAGAACCAGTATTATACGGTCAATATTATCGACCTTGAAAGCGGGGAAGCCGCCTCAAAGAGAATAATGAGTGATGGTAAAGGCCGCCTGAGCATAGAAACAAACGGCGGACTTAATGAGATCGGTATAGACAGAACAGGCGGAAGAGCAAATCCCGGGATCGCATCCGTAGAGATAACCAGTCAGTTGTGGATAACTCCTCACCAGGATACGGATATTGAAATAAGGTTATTTAATAAAGGGACAGGCGAAGCACGAAATATAAGTGCAGAAATAGTCCCCTTCCGGGAGAATGCAGTTATTTCATCGGGCAGTGCTGAATTCGGCACCATCCCGGCAAACGGGATCAGCGGATCTTCCCGGCCATATACTTTCAGAATAACCTGTGACACTGTTATGATACAAAAGTTCAGACTTACTATCAGCGACGCGGACGGGAATAGTTGGACCGATTATTTTGAAATACCGGTTAAGGTTAATGCTCCGGAAATTACTGATTTCGTAATTGCCGATGGTGCCGAAGTCACCGTGGCAAGAGCCGGGGTTGATTCCATTACAATGGTTCTTGGTCATGGCAATGGCAACGGCCGGGCAAACCCTGGTGAATCTTTTGTCATTCTGGTCAAGGATGAGGGGCTATACCGGCGTACAGAACTATACACCAACGATCCCTATGTCAATCCGCATGGTATACATAAAAGAGGATCAGATGGATGGGGAAGGTACGACAATGTTGGAGGTTCAAATAAATATTCAATACCGCTTGTATCTTCCGAATGCCCGCCAGGGCACAAGATTGAATTTTTCGCCACCTGGTGGCTTCCCGATTATCCTGATCATATAATCAAACATGGCAGAATAAAAACGGAAGTTTCCGGGAGTGACCAGACTCCGCCCCTGGTAAGGTGGGTGACAGTATCCGGCGACAATACCATCGAGGTGAAACTGGAAGACGGATCGGGCATCGGCCGTGCCAGGGCAAGGTTTATTTCAACCAGTGAACCTGAAAAATCATTTGTGGTCGAGCTTTATGATACGGGACAGAACGGTGATCGCATCGCCGGAGATAATGTATTCAGCAGAACGATACCTGAAAGGGGCTTCGGATTGCACAATATTGAAATTGAAGCAGAAGACCTGTACGGAAATGAGACATTCTATGCCGATCCATCGGTTTTTGTATTATATTAGCAGTGAGTATTCCATTATAACCTAAACACAGACAGAACATGAAAAGAGTGGTTTTCATTTTGCTGATACTGGTCATATCAGCCGGTACCGGATTGACCGGCCAGGAAATAAGCGAAGGTGTGATAAAGGTAAAAAAATGCAATGATTTTGAAGTTACCGGCAGGGGCGATTCTCCCGAGTGGGAAAAGACCGGCTGGGTCTTCCTTACTCCGAGAAGGGAAAGGCCAATCACTTATGAGACCAAAGCGAAAGTGCTTTATTCTGATACGGGGATCTACTTTTTGTTTGATAACGAAGACAGGATACTTACCACCACAATGACAGCCGACAACCTTAACCTGTGGGAGGAAGATGTGGTTGAGGTATTTCTTTGGCCACAGGAGGATTTCCCTGTTTATTTTGAATATGAACTTTCTCCCATGAACTATGAGCTGGCTATCCTTGTGCCCAACTACAAGGGTCAATTCCTGGGATGGCTTCCGTGGAACTATGAAGGCGACCGCAGAACCAGGAGAGCTACCAGTGTAAGGGGAGGGGAGCATAAAAGCGGGGCCAAGGTCGAGGGCTGGATTGCAGAATTTTTTATTCCCTATAAACTTCTCGAACCCCTTCCTAATGTGCCCCCAAAATCAGGAACCAGATGGAGGGCAAACCTTTACCGGATAGATTATGACCAGGGAATGACGCCTTTCCTTTGGCAGCATACAGAAGGAACTTTTCACGACCCGGAAAGGTTTGGCACTTTTATATTTGAGTAAAAGGCATAAAACCAACCGGAAGGACCGGCGGGCGGCGAACGAAGGCGGGAAAGGCCTGATCACAGCCCGGAACGGGAAGGTTCAGGCATTATAACTGCCAGGGAGTCAGGCCCTCAGAAAAATCTTCTGCCTGTACAAAAACAACAGGAAAAGCCATTTTACAAATATCAGGCACATGGCAAGGAAGACCTGCCCGAAATCACCGAAGTGCCGGGATACTCCCATAAAAACAGCATCTGTGGTAGACCTGAAATCGATAAAATTCTGACCGACCCATATTGTTATGGCATTCATCCCGATAACTACCAGAAAGAATGACCATTTTTTATATCCTTTTACATCGATCAACCAGTAGAACAGTGCCAGCAACAGGAAACTCCACCCTGAGGTATAGAGAACAAAAGAACTTGTCCATACATTTCTGCTGATAAAGAAGAATTCACCCCACAACCTCCCCGATACCAGTAAAATCACTCCGGCGGTAACAAATCCAATCAGTTTCTGGTTGTCAGGTCTTCCGGTGCGCAACCAGTGACCCGCAAGGACTCCTGTCAGGGTCGTTGCTATTGCAGTGAAGGTGGAAAGCACCCCCTGCCTGTCGTAGATACCCAACCCCAGTGTTCCCGGTATCAGTTTTTGATCAAGCCACGTGGAAAGGGCTCCTTCAGGTGTCAGCACTCCCGCCCCGTAACCGGGCACGGGAATGAATTTCATAGCAGCCCAGTAACCCAGGAGTATTACAACTATAATTCCTGCCTGGGTGCGCCAGCCGGTTTTCAATACCAGCAGGCTCGCAGCAAAGTAACATATCCCTATTCGTCCAAGTACACTCGACCAGCGCATGCCGGGCCAGTCAAAGTTGAACAGTCCGTAGTTTGCAAGTCCAAGGAAAATAAGAACAAGGGCACGTTTCAGTACCCGCAGCATTATCTCCTGCTGCCCCATTCCCTTTTCAAGGCTTCGTGAAATGGAAAACGGCACCAGCAGCCCTACCAGGACCAGGAAAAGGGGAAATATAAGGTCCAGGAAATAGAATCCTTCCCAATCGGCATGTCTCATATGCATGGCCAGAGTTTCAGTGAAACTGTTCGGCCATGCCCGTGAAAGGCTGATGAACAGTCCCCCTCCACCGATAATAAAAAACATGGTAAATCCCCTCAGGGCATCAATGGAGGTTATCCTGGAGCTGAATGATACGGCCGGTTCCGGTTGGCCGGCTTGTTGATCAGGTGATTTCTGCATGATAAAAAAAGGTTTGGTCTTATGACTTGATCTGATGGGTTCATCTTATAGCCTGATCTAATGGAGCCGGTCAGTCTTGAATTGGCCGTTTAACCCTGAACTGTATGGTCCGGTCTGTCTGAGCCGTATGGTTCACCCGATCGGGAGATGATCCGGTTTCTGCAGAAGGACGGATCTTCACGGTTACTGCCTTTTAATTCTTATTTTGTGTTCCGGACCGTTCACGCCAGCCAGATTGACTGCCCTGAAAACCGGTTCATGGCTCCTGCGCCTTAGTTTCATTTCAAATTCAGTTTCAACGGCTACCCAATTTCCGCCGGAACGTTCCCTCATCTGGTACTCCTTAAAATTGGGTGTGTCAGAGATCAGCCTGATACGGGCAATATCACCGTCAAGATCCACTTCTGACGTAATTGTATTGGGAGTGAAATAGAGGTGGTCAATGTCCTCCACCGTTTTCAGATACTGGGTGCCATAAGCCCAGTGCGGTCTGCCGCCTCTGTACCAGGTATTGTTCCTGAAATAATCATCTTCATACATGATAAGCATCAGGTTGTAATCGGGCCACAGTGAAAAAATGTCATTGTGGGCATCCCAGCTGATCCATGTGTAATAGCTGGCGTAATCGGAATTGCTCATACCGATCTCCTCATCGTATTCAACGGGCTGCCTGTCAGGGCCCTTGACCAGCACTATGTCGGCAGCCCTGTTTTTCAGATATTCATCCCTGATTTCAATGGCGGAAAGCGGAATGCCGTCTTTCTCAAAATGGATGTCATATTTGGCATCAGACATGAACCATTTATTGTAGGTGTTCGACCATATCTCATTGGTTCCATGATGAGGGAATTCTACACCGGTATCGCCCGGGCCACAGCCCATTGTCCGGGTAACATAACCGTAGCCGCTTAATATGGCATTCTGTATCCTCATAAAATGGCCGCAATGATAACCCTGACCTTCCAGGGCATAGTCAAGCATTCTCTCAACATTTCCTTCGCCAGGGTAAGGATTTCCACGATCTTCAATGGGTATTACCGATTTTATCCAGTGCCGGAGCAGCAGGATCCTTTCAAACTCTCCGGTCTCGCCATGAAAGATCGTGTCCGGCCGGTACTTGTTGATGAGGTGACCGAATTTGGGAGAGGAGAGGTCTTCAAAGGCTTCAAAAACAACATTTGGCCTGTACAGGGGATTTTCAGCCTCAACAAATGTATAGTTCCTTTCTCCGCAGCCAGGCAGGAGAATAGAGCAGATAGTGATAATGAAAAACAGCTTCATATTAAATGTTTTAAGATCCATCAGGGCAATTAATTATAATAAATACTGATGAAGCTGCCATGAGGGCGGTCATCTAAGAGTTTTTGGCAGCCTGTTATTTTAAGGTACATGAGAAGAATGATTTCATTCAAAGAGTGATAAGGGTTTTCTATTGTCTCTCGATCCTGATCCGGTGTTCGGGCCCGGTAACGCCTGCAAGGTTCATGGTCCTGAAAACCGGTTCATGGCTCCTGCGCCTTAGTTTCATTTCAAACTCAGGCTCAACGGTGACCCAATTTCCGCCGGAACGTTCCTTCATCTGGTATTCCTTCAGGTTCGGAGTATCTGAAATAAGCTTTATCCGTGCAATATTCCCTTCAATATCTACTTCCGATGCGATCGTATTGGGAGTGAAGTAGAGGTCGTCGATGTCCCGTACAAGTCTCAAATAGGGGGTATCATAAGCCCAGTGCGGTCTGCCGCCTCTGTACCAGGTATTGTTCCTGAAATAGTCATCCTCAAACATCATCAGCCGCTCGGTATAATCGGGCCAGTTGGTGAACCTGTTGTTCCAGGTGTCCCAGGATACCCAGTGGTATAATTCCACAAATTCGGCATGGCTTCTCCCGACAGTCTCATCGTAATCAAAGGGTTCCCTGTCAGGTCCCCTGACGCTCTGAATATCTGCGCCCCCGTTCTTTATGTATTCGTTTCTCACTTCCAGTGCTGAAAGGGGTATGCCGTCTTTTTCAAAATGGGAGTCATATTTTGCATCCGACAGGAACCATTTGTTGTATTTGTTTACCCATATCTCATTAATCCCATGATGTCCGTCACGCACTCCTTTTAAACCCGGACCGGAACCAAGTGTCCTTGAAAGGTAGCCGTATGAGTTCATTATGGCATTCTGCACCCTCATGAAATAGCCGCAATCATATCCCTGGCCTTCAAGTGCATAATCCAGTATGCGTTCAACATTTCCTTCGCCGGGGTAGGGAGCTGCATAATCAAGGATAGTTATGACAGACTTGATCCAGTGCCTTAGCAACAGGATCCTTTTAAATTCATCCGTTTCACCATGAAAGATGGTGTCGGGCTGGAATTTGGATATAAGCTGACCGGCCAGCGGGGAGGACAAATCATCAAATTCCTCAAAAACATGATTCGGTTTGTAAACCGGATTCTCAACTTCGATGCTGTGCCAGGTGCTTTCCCGGCAACCTGCAAATATAATGAAAACAGCCAGGGTGATGAGTTTCATCCTCTTAATGTTCATGAACAGACGGGATTAGTTTAAATTTCGAAGATAATAATTTTTGCTGTTTTGATAAGAGCCTGACTATTTTGTTTTTCTTAAAATTAACACTATTTTGGATTCTCCGGGCCAAATAATAAAAAAGGTGGCCTCGTTACTGCTATTTTCTTGAAATACAGTCTTTTAGACTTTCTGTTGACTGATAAAAAATCTAATGACATGACAAAGAAAAAACATGTTTGCCTCACTCTTATGATGACTGGATTTTTTTTATGTATGCCTTTTGCCGGTCAGGGGCAGAACCCTGAATACCTTACCATTGTCAAGCCTGCTTTGATCGATGATGTCCTTACAAATCCCGGTATAGGTTTTATGACTTTCCAGAGGTTCAATGGCGACAAGCTAAATGAAGGGATGGGATGGACCGAAGGTTTTCCGATCGAATATCAGGAATTCACCGGCGATCTAACCAATGAGGATCATCCGGCCACAACCATCGCCTACTGGCGGGTGTACTGGAAGTTCATTGAACCGGAAAAGGGACAATACCGCTGGGATAAAATTGACAAAGCCCTGGAAACGGCACGGTCAAGGGGACAGGCCCTGATGCTGCGCATTGCTCCATACGGCACCGGCGATCAAAGAGATGTGCCGGACTGGTACCGGGATATGGTGGGCCCGCAAAGAGACTGGAAATATAACAATCCGGTCAACAAATGGGTGGTTGATCCGGAAGATCCGCGTTATGCAGAACATTTCGGGGGATTGATCCGGGCAATCGGGGAAAGATATGACGGTCACCCGGACTTTGAAGCCATTGACCTTTCCATTGTTGGTGCCTGGGGTGAAGGTGCAGGTGCAGGTTTGCTGAGTCAGACGGCCCGCGAAGCACTTGTCGATGCCTATACCGACTCATTTGAAAAAACTCCCATTATATCGCTGCTGATGGATAAAAAGACCATGGAATATGCAAATTCCCGCAGACCCGTAGGATGGAGGGTCGACTGCATTGGCGATCTCGGATTCTGGGCAAAGGATCAGCATGGATGGACTCATATGTATGATTATTATCCCAGGCAGATCATACATACAAACATGCAGGACTCATGGAAAACTTCACCGCTGAGTTTCGAAATATGCGGCACTTTCCTTAACTGGCGCGACCGGCAGGGTTACGGAAGGGAAGAGGTAAAATATATTTTTGACCAGTCGCTCAAATGGCATATTTCATCCTTCAATGCCAAATCCTCACCGGTACCCCCGGAATGGCAGGACCTGGTTGATGACTGGCTGCGCAGGATGGGTTACCGGTTTGCTCTGAGAAGATTTACATATCCTTCACAGATAAGGCAGAACGAGCGACTGAACTATACAACCTGGTGGGAAAACCTGGGAGTGGCCCCCTGCTATAAGGATTTTACAATGGCCATAAGGATAAGGAACCGGAACAGTGAAACTGTTTTTATTACTGATGCAGATGTGAGAAAATGGCTGCCCGGTGATATTGTGTATGATGATTCATTTTTTATTCCGGCCGATTTCCCTGCCGGGACGGCTGATATCCAGGTAGCAATAGTTGACAGGCTGGATTTCAGGCCAAGGGTGAAACTGGCTGTTGAAGGACGGCAGGATGACGGCTGGTATCATCTGGGCACAATAAAAATTACAGAATGAGCGATCATTAATAAATCAACAAAAGCGCTTAATTAGCTGTTCCGGAAAGACAGAAACCGTGACAGGTTGAAGAAATATTATATCATTTAACAGGCTTGCAATTACCGCTGCAGCCGGCAGAAAAACGGGTTTATGAAAAGCGATGATTCCTTTTGTTCTTCCTGTCGTACCGGTCCGATATATTCGGTGGCCATTACAATATTGTCAAACCAAACTGTTGCCTTTTCCATGTTTACAGGGAAACCGGGGTTTCTTTCGAAAAAATCCCCTGTTCTGCTGAATGATGTTTCGGATACATAATGCTGCAGCCGGAGCACATTGATCTTTACATCCATATCATGCCTCCAGCGGAAACCTTCAAAAGGTACGGCATTGCCGTAACCCGGGTCATTACGGAAACGGTCGCCGACCCAATAGCCGTGCGGAACGCCCGGGGCAAAACGGACAACCGGCTCACCATCAATCCATAGGGCTATCTGTCCGTCGTATGCATCAGCAGATGAATTTAGTTTTACCATGATCTCCACGGCGATCCATTTATCGCG
Source organism: Bacteroidales bacterium (assembly GCA_007123885.1). GTDB lineage: Bacteria > Bacteroidota > Bacteroidia > Bacteroidales > PUMT01 > PXAP01. The sequence continues at coordinate 19,176 of SLGC01000193.1, forward strand.
CGGAACGATCGCGGGTGCTTCAGGTTGAAAACTATTTCCGTAATAGGGATTTGGCCTGCCATCAGGCTCTCCTGCGAGTGATTGCCATGAGCGCATTTCAGGCCAGTAAGCATAGAATTGCCATATTCCGGGGGGATCATGATGTATGGTTGCAGGGGCATTTATTTCAAACATGGTGGGTTCTATCGTGACACTGAAATGGTTTTCCGCCCTTCGGCCGGCACCTCCCGTGGGATAGGGAAGGGGATCCCTGAAACCGCGCAGTGCCACAAAATGGTGGTGGCTTCCGTGATCTGCCGCAAATTTGGTATAGAACCTCAGGTATATTTTATCCCATCCGGGATCGAAGGTCTTGTACAATTCGCCGCCCGCATTCTCATTCCTTGTTGCCGTAACCCGGAGTGACCGTTTGCCGCGTGAACCTTCCGGTGTATCGCTGCTGAAGGACATCACCTTTCCATCCCTGTTGCTCATGTGTCCCCATTTTGCTGCAATATCTTCCAGGGTGCCTGATTCAAAGTTCTCGGCAAATACCACTGAGGGGTGATCCCCGATACCTTCGTCACCGGGATATAACCATGCTATGCCCATGCCGGGGGGGATTTCATTCCCGCTGTCGCAGGAGACTGCTGCAAACAGAGATAATGCCAGTGCCGGCAGCAGCAGAGTTATTATTTTCCGGACCACTTTGGTTTTTATTGAGTTAACTATGGAGCGAGCCATTTTCCTATATTTTCCGATATGAATTTATCATCATTGAGTTCCGGATAATCCCGGTATACCCGGTCTATCTCTTCCATCTGCCCTGGTGAAAGTGTCTCATTTTCATCCAGGGTCCACAGGCCTTCGAGAAGGTTCTGGCGACGAAGCACCTCATGGATGCCGGTGATGCAGCCTTCAAAGCCATTGGCCGCATCGAAAAAGGCCGCATTGCTGTCAGTGATCTTAGCATTTAAGGAGAGCAGGTGCTGCAAGTCTCCCTGGTAGCCGGTACTTTGTATCCCTTCAAGAAGCTCAACGGCCGGGCGGGTCCATACTGCCCAGTGTCCAAGTAATCCACCGACTATTCTTTTCCGGATGATATTGCCATCGACCGTAACCTGGAACTCCGTAAGCAGATCTGCCAGTATGTTGTCATCGTTTCCTGTATACAGGGCAATTTCGTCAGATCTGCCTGATTCAGCTACCCCCCTGACAACATCAATGGTCTGGTACCTGTTAAATGGAGCGATCTTTATTGCTATTACATTGTCAATCCGGGCGAACTCCCTCCAGAAATCAACATCCAGTATTCTTCCTCCCACAGCTGGCTGCAGGTAAAAGCCCACAACGGGAATGATCCCGGCTATTGCCCGGCAATGATCAAGCATTTCACGGTTGGAAGCATTGCTGAAAGCAGCAAGGCTCAGCAGTACGGCATGGTAATCATTCTTCACCGCCAGCCGGGCTTCAGCGGAAGCCTGTTCTGTTTTTCCGATCACACCGGCAATCCGGATGACCGGCTTTTTTGTTCTTTCCGTAAAACTCAGGAATTCATCCCTCGCAATTTCCAGCACCGGTTCATAAAGGTTAAATTCCGGCCGGCGGATGGCAAATTGTGTTGTGTGGACGGCAACTGCCACTCCTCCGGAACCTGCATCAAGATAATACCTCATAAGCGCCCGCTGCCTGCGCCTGTCAAGTTTACGGTTTTTATCCAGTGCAAGGGGAAGGGCCGGAATAACCACACCCTTGTGCAGCAATTCCTTGATTTCCCGGGGTAATTCGTTATAATGCATTGAGTATATTGTTTGTTAATACTTTCCGTCACGTACTTCAAAATGAGTTGGCTTGCCCAGCAGCCTGCCCTCTTGCTTCATCCATTGGGCGGTCCAGTATATAATGCGGCTGACAGGAACTTCAGGTCGCTCCAGCAGGTTGAAAATAAGTGATGAATTACTTAACAGTGCAGTTGGTGATTCCTTTCCCCGGAAGGTAACTTCAGTATTGAAGTGCCTGCCGAATTCAAGGGCTACCTCCCGTACCGAAAGAATTTCAGGTCCGGTTATATTAAGGATCCTTGCAGGGCTACCGGCAAGTTCCAGTGACCGGAGCACCAGGTTATTTGCATCACCCTGCCAGATAACGTTGAAATACCCCATGTTCACATCGACCGGCTCCCGGTTATAAATCTGCTGGGCGATATCCACCAGGACACCATACCGCAATTCCACGGCATAATTCAGTCTTATAAGGGAAACAGGGGTATTATGTGTTTTACTTCCATATTCAAACATCCGTTCCCTGCCCAGGCAGGATTGTGCATATTCGCCAACCGGTTCCGGGAGATCGCTCTCCAGGGATCCGCCGGAATTAACAGGAACAAGCGGGTAAACACAACCTGTTGAATAGGCTACAATTCGTGAATCTTTGAAATGGCCGGCCACAAGTGCAGGAATATATGAATTCACCGCCCAGGTAAGGGAGAGATTATCAACCGAGCCAAATTTCATTCCGGCAAGGTAGAAGACGTTTTTAACCGCAGGCAGAGTTTTTATAAAATCCATGTCAAGCAAATCACCCTGAATGGTTTCAATACCGGAAGCTTCAATTTGTTTCCTCTGATCGCTGGAGCGAAACGTTGACACTCCGATAAGTCTTTTTTTAACCCCGGCCAGATCGCAGGCTTTTTTCGCCATCCTGGCAAGAGAAGGTCCTATTTTGCCCCCGATGCCCAGGAAGATAATATCACCCTCTGTGCGTGACATCATTTCAACGGTCCCGGGACCGGGATTAGCCAGAAGTTCATCCAGCTGCGGTTCATTTATTATTTTTTCAGGATATTCATTCACAATTAATACCTCCAGTTTTTGTTTGACTATTACAACCTGTAATTGATCCGGTTGTTCAATAATTATATATTGAGACTGAATCAGTGAATTTGTGACGGGCGCCTTCCGGGCCGGTTTCACGCTTCAGTCAGCCGGAAGGATTTTTCCAGCTTATCAAGATCTTTCTGTAGATCTCAACGGCCTGCAGGATTTTGGATACATCGCAGAATTCATCTGTCCTGTGCGCCATTTCAGGATATCCGGGTCCCAGGATAATGGTAGGAACCCCCCTGTAAAAAGACTGCAGCACCGACCCATCTGTAAGGTAGGGCAGAGCTGCCGGTCCGGAATGCCGGACTCCTTCTGACTCGCAGATCCTGCAGGCCAGTTGAACAAATTCGTCATCCCGGGCAGTATAAACGGCAGGAAGATTTACATTTACCTTCAAAGTTATATCCTTACCCAGTTCTTCACCTAGCCTGTCAATGATCCTGCCGTGATCCACCCGCGAAGTGGTTCGCAGGTCAATGGTAAATTCAGCATGATCAGGTACAGAGTTGAGGTTTAATCCTCCATTAAACTTGCCAACATTTATGGTAGGATAACCAAGCAGAGCATCCTTTTCTGCATTGAAACTGAATTTCTCAGCTTTCAGCACTGCCCTGGCAGCCTTATAGACAGCATTGACCCCCAGCTCGGGCATTGAGGAGTGTGCTGTTTTTCCACTGGCTGAAGCCTCCAGGTATACGGCTCCCTTATGGCCGGCAGCAGGAATATTTGCTGTTGGTTCTCCTATTATAATTGCACTTGCCTGCCCGAGGCCATCATGATTGGTGACGAGGTCAGCCGCACCCTGGCACCCCAGCTCTTCACCGGCAGTGAATACCAGCCTCACACCGCATTCCGGAAATAAGTCTTCCGATATTTCGCTAACCGCCACCATCATGGCTGCAAGTCCTCCTTTCATATCACTCGATCCGCGGCCATATAATTTATCTCCTTTAATATGGCTGTTGAAAGGATCCTCCTTCCACTTGCCGGAACCCAGGGGAACAACATCAAAATGCCCTGACAGGACTACCGGCTTTCCGCCTTTCGGTATACCTTTTTCAGCGATCAGGTGCTTCCGGTTCTCACCGAACCCGGCAAGTGCCACACTGAATCCGCCTGCAGCGAGAAGTTCACCGGCAAATTCCGCTGCAGGTGCTTCATTACCCGGAGGGTTAACGGTATCGAATGCTATAAGTTTTTGAGTCAGTGATATAACATCCATGTGGCTGCAATTAGATTAAAAGGTACCCAGATTCATCAGAAGTGAGCGGTACATGAAATAAACCATAAGGCTGATGCTTAGCAGCCCGATCATAGCAACAATATTTTGCCTGGTATTGTTTCGGTAAATGCCCATTATTTTACTGTTATTGGCAATAAGGAACATTCCCAGGCCGATAAGGGGGACTGCAAGTATCGAGGATGCCTGTGCCATGATAAGGGCATAGACTACATTCCCCCTTAAAAATACTGCAACAACCATTCCGGTGATCAGAATTATCATGGTAAATATTTTGGGCATCCTTTCATTCATTGAACGCCCCAGTCCAAGTCCGTCAGACATTAGTCCCCCGCCAATAATGGCATTTACCATCAGCGATGAGAAGGCGGCAGCACAAAGGCCGAGGCTGAAAATGATCCTGGCCGCTGATCCGAAGAGGCTTTCAAGCTGAAGAGCCATATCTGCTGCGGAGGTAACCGTGATGCCCAGGGGATGAAGGGATGAGGCAGAGGTAATAATGATTACTGCTGTTATAAGGGAGAGCATGATAATGCCAATGAATGTGTCCCTCAGGCTGACTTTCAGATTTTCCTTTTTCCATCCCTTGTCCTGTGCAAGGTATGAATGGTACATGGCGCCGGCCAGTGAAAAGGAAGTTCCCAGCAGGGCCGCCAGTATACCCAGCTGCTCATTTTCAACCCGGTGGGGGACAAACCCTTTCAGGAGCGGAATTATTTCAGGACTGGTAAGTAAAAGATTAATGAAAAAAGAGACTATCATGATCAGAACAAGGACCATCATCAATTTTTCAAGAACCTTGTAAAGGTTTTTTGCACCAAAAAGCAGCAAAAGGGCAAGCGGAGTGAAAATCATGGGCCAGACCCTTTCATCGATACCCGTTATGCCGTTCATTGCGATCCCTACACCGAAATTATTGCCAAACTGAAAACTCAGGGAAGCAAGAAATGCCGCTGTTCCAATGGTGACTGCAAACCATTTTCCATATTTTCCGCTGATTGTCTGCAATATTGAATCGCTGTTTGTTACTCCGAACCTGGCGCTCATGGAGGTGTAAGTTATCATAAACAGGCAGGCCAGCAGAAGGACCCACAAGAAGCCGAACCCATATGTGGCGCCAATCTGTGATGAAACGGTGATACTCCCCGGACCAAGGACAACTGCCGCGATGATAATGCCAGGGCCGAGGGATCGAACAATTCCTTGTATTTTGGAATGCATGATATGAAATTTAGGTAGAAATAAGAGGGCATAATATTACATAATTATTTCTCAAAAAATAATTGTTTGGGAATATTTCAGTTTCTATATTTGAATCCTGTTAACTCTTTTTTCCGTTGCCGGATGAAAACAGACTATAGTTGTGCGGGCCGGCTTTTTAATCTAATTTCAAATAAATTCAGAAAAACCTATGAAAAAGATACTCTGGAATATCGACCCGGTGGTAATGCTGGCTTCCATAATTATGGTTTTCCTCTTTTCATGCCGGAATGAGCCTGAAAGTATGCTTTCCCAGGGCCATTATTATACAGAAGAAGAAGCAAGGGAGGTAATTGAAAATCTCCGTCAGGTTTACACCAATGCCGGTGAGTGGGAAAGTCGGGCCGGATCCATACGGGAGCTCCTTCTCAAGGGCTCCGGACTGGATGTTATGCCTGAAAAAACGCCTTTGAACCCTGTGATAGGCGAGCCACGGGTATATGAGGGTTACCAGGTGAAGAATGTGGCTTTTGAAAGCCTGCCGGGTGTATATGTTACCGGAAGTCTTTATTCTCCTGTAGGATTGCCCCAGGGCATACCCGGCATTCTCAGTCCCCACGGTCATTGGACGCGCCCTGAGAATTACGGGCGTTACCGTGATGATGCACAGAACAGATTTGCCACAATGGCCAGAATGGGGGCAGTGGTGCTGGCATATGATATGGTGGGATACGGGCAGATGGCTGAGCTTGGATGGGAACATCATCACCCTGAAGCCCTGAAACTCCAGATGTGGAACAACCTGAGGGCGCTTGATTTTCTGCTGGATCTGGGCGCTGATCCTGAAAGAATAGCCAGCACCGGAGCATCGGGAGGTGCAACTCAAACTTTTTTGCATACCGCCATAGATGACCGTGTGAAAGTATCAGTGCCGGTTGTACAAGTATCGGCACATTTTTTCGGAGGGTGTGTTTGTGAAAGTGGCATGCCAATACACAGGTCGCCCGATATTCAGACCAACAATGTAGAAATTGCCGCAATGGCAGCTCCCAGGCCTTTGCTTTTGATTTCGGTAGGAGGTGACTGGACAAAGAACACACCGGAAGTTGAATATCCTCATGTAAAATATATTTACGAACTTCTTGGTAATGCAGATATGGTTGAAAATGTACATTTTGCTGATGAGGATCACGGTTATGAATACAGCAAGAGAGCTGCCGTGTATCCTTTCCTTGCCAGGCATCTGGATCTTGACATTACCCTGATACAGGATCCCGACGGCTCCTTTGATGAATCCCCAAATGTAATTGAAGATAAGACAGCACTATATCCTTTTGATGACAATAATCCGCTGCCTTCACACGCCATTCTGCATAATGATGAAGTGAAATGGGAATGACCGCCACTCATGATGGAGTTGCCGGAACCATCGGACGGAATAGTTCGGGGCAGAAAGGGGTTTAAGTGAAATCACCACCTGCTTAGACGGTCGATTTCAAAGGTTAATTAAAAAGTATGATTTCCCATGTACCGGGGTCGTTTACAGAGATCTCGAAAGTGACATTGAACTGTGATGTTCGCAGCTGGTTCCAGGACCGGTATGTTATCCTGACATCGACCGGGAAAACAACGTTTTCTAACCCGGTCACCGGACCCGAAAAGAACTGGGATCCGCTGTCATATCCAAGTAACAGATCCTCGATTGAGTCATTGTGACTTCCTGCCTGCATAAATCTGACCCTGACACTATTTCCCGTATCGCTGTTTTTGGTGACCGTATAACGGGACACACTGATCGAACGGATTACCTTATAGGGCAATACGAGTTCCTCACCCAGGTATTCGTCATCCTTCCAGTAACCTGAAAGGACCTTTTCGCCCGATACCAGCACTCCTTTGCCTTCACGACGGCCTTCATTCCACTGCCCTTCATAATAAGAGCCGTCTGCCCATGTATATGTCCCCTGTCCGTGAGGAAGTCCCCGGCGGAACCTTCCTTCATACCTGTCAATGCCTTCTGCGATCCCGCTTCCATGTGCCAGTCCACGTCTGCAGCGACCCGAATATTTTTCGGATATGTCTTCAATAAGCACCTTGCATTCTCTTTCCTGTCCAAACAGGATATTTCCGGAAAGGATTGCAATCAGGAAAAACCATTTTTTGAATTTCATATTCAATTATTTATGTTTAGCAGGTAATTCATATTCAGGGTTTCAATTGGATGTTATCAATCATTTTTTGTGAGACGTAGTATCATGGGGAGCATGAGTAAATATTTATTTTAATTACAATACCCCCTGCAAGGTGAAACCGGCTGGAGATCACCGGATTCATTTGAATTTTTGTCTGGTTACGGGCCGGTTAATATGAATCTGTAATTTAAAATAACTATTTTTGACAAGGTATCAAATTTTGACAAGAACATCAAAAAAAGTTATTCTGTCGGCAAATATATCCTGATTTTTAATATTTTGCGTAATATTATGCCGGCAAATACAAGCCGGCAACCGGGGTATTGACCAAACCCTGCAATCAATGTAAAGCCGGGACTTTGATATTAAATCCCAAACAAGATCAGCTACAATGAAAAGGAGAGAATTTTTCAGACTTGCTTCAATTGGAACTGCAGGTATTGCCCTGGGTGCTTCCTACAAATTTGATGGAATGAACCGTACCGTACCCGGAAATGTAAACACTCCCTATCCGACGATCAATAATCTGGCAGTGGAATGGGAAATCAAGGGTGATGACAATTTAACAGGAACTGTTACGGTAAGTTTCAGGGAGAAGGGCACATCAGTATGGATGAATGCAATGCCCCTTTTCAGGGTGCCCGCTGGTGAGAATATCGGATTCAGCTGGAAAAATAAACATTCCGGCAGCATATTCGGGCTGAAGCCCGATACCGAATACGAGATCAACCTTTCGCTGTATGATCCTGACGGAGGCTCGGCTGAAAGGGCTGTTACGGCCCGGACACGTGCTGTTCCAGGAGTGACATCCAATGCAAGGATCATTGAACTGGACCCCGGACATTACGGTACTCTGGAAACTGAAGACGGTACTGCCGGCCAACCCGTCGTATACAGGTGCTCCTCGGGCAAGGCTGTTTTTGAACAGATCAACCTTGTTAACCGGCAATGGGTTTTCATTGAAGGTCTCACTGTTGTAAACACACAACCAGGAGGCACAGGCATCAGGATGAACGGGGCAAAAAACTGTGTTGTCAGAGGATGTACGGTGAATTCGGTATTCGGTATAGTTGCATATGTGCCCGGTGCAACCAATTGTTACATAAGCGATAATGTTGTGACAGGAACCTGTGAATGGACCAATGAGGCCATGGGAGCAAGAGGTGCCAATATTGGAGAAGGTATTGAGATGACAGGCCCGGGGAACGTCATATGCTACAACAAGGTGACCGGGTTTAGGGATTGCATATCAACGATGGAAGAAGTACGGAATGTATATGAACAATCATGTATCGATATACATAACAATGATGTTTACAGCGGTGTGGATGACGGCATCGAAGCTGATTTTTGTTTTTCCAACTGCCGTATCTACAACAACCGGATTACAAACAGCTTCGTGGGTTTAAGTTCGCAACCCGGTCTGGGCGGTCCGAACTATTTTTTCCGCAATGCAATGTATAATCTTACTCACGGAGCCTTTAAACTTAAGCGCTTCAGCCAGGGAGATGTGGTAATGCATAATACTGTTGTAAAGGTAGGAACCGGCCTTGGAGGTAATTCAGCCATGGATCACGCCTGGTTCAGGAACAATCTTGCGATAGGCGGCCCGGATGGAGGCGTTAACTGGGGAGGATACGGTGCAGGCAGGCCGTATGCTGCCGATATACTTGACCCAGGCCGGAACAGCAGTTTTGATTATGATGCCGTTGGAGTTTATGAAGGACCCTATGTGGCACTTATCGGGGGAAGGCCTTTTGGCGAGGTTGAACCGAACGGACTGGAAAGGATCATAATGGAGGAAACATTCAATGATGTTGAATTTCCCAATCCACCCGTTCCCGGACGAAGAGCACCCGACCTGCGGCCAAAAAAAGGTGCAAGGGTGATCAATGCCGGGGTCAGGATCCCCAATGTCAATGATGATTTTACAGGGACTGCCCCTGATATTGGTGCCTATGAATTTGGCCAGGCGCTACCGCATTACGGACCAAGAAATTTCTAAATTTAAATTTAATTGATATGCAAATACCATTTCACCGTACCGCTTTTTTAAAGACTGTTCTTTCAGTAATGCTGATCCAGTTTTTCTGCAGTAGCTTTGCGGATTACAGGCCCTCACTTTTTTTCCGTGAAGGATGGAAAGAAATCCCCTATGCCACTCCCGTTACCCAGGAGCATGTTGCAAATGAAGATCTTATCCTGACCCTGTACGGCCCTGGTGCCGACAGCATCAGGAAAAGCAATCACGACCGGCCTGTCGATGATCCTTACTATATCTGGTCCGGACTTGCCGGGGGGAACTGGGCAGTTACCCTGAAACACCGCGATTATTATGCCGATCTTTCCGACTATGCCAGGATAATATGGCGGACAAAGCAAAGCGGTTTCAGGAACCTGCGTATTGTTCTCAAGCTTGCCGACGGGACCTGGCTGGTCAGTGACCAGTATGACGGTCCCTCAGGCGACTGGCGGATACGTGAATTCAATATAATGGATGTTACCTGGTATCAGCTTGATATAGAGCGGATATACGAGGGAAGAGCCGTGAATGGTCCTGATCTTTCAAAAATTGATGAAATCGGATTTACCGATTTGATGCGGGGAGGCCGAAGTAATGCATGTTCGAGGCTTGATTGGATCGAGGTTTACGCCAACAGGGTGTCAAGATAGGTATTCTATCCTGGCGGCAGGTCTGAGATGCAGATCTGTCAGCAGGGGATCCAATATAAAATGAATAAAAATAACCGGCATAACTCTATAAATATGAAAAGAAGAAAATTTTTCAAACTGGCATCAACCGGTGTGGCAGGGCTGGCTCTTGGATCAGCCTGCAGGCCCGGTGACCGGGAAGCCGGCCGGCAGGTTGCCGGTGGAACAGCGGAGGTTCCTGCCTACAGGGAAATGATAAAAACTTCCTTTTCGGGGGAACATGCAAAAGCACCTTCAGACCGGGTAGTCCTTGCACTGATCGGGTCCGGCAACTGGGGAACCCGGCTTGCACTTGAGACTGCCGGGCTTGGCAAAAATGTCTGGTTCAAATATGTATGCGATGTTGATGATACCCGCGGCGGGCGTGTAATAAACGAACTGGAAAAGATTCAGGGAACTGCTCCTGTTGCCGTGCGCGATATGAGAAGAGTTTTTGACGACAAGGAGGTCGACGGAGTATTTGTTACTACACCGGAGCACTGGCACGCACTTGCCACGATATGGGCATGCCAGGCAGGAAAGGATGTGTATGTTGAAAAATCCATTTCCCATAATATTTTCGAGGGCCAGCAGATGATCAAGGCTGCCATGAAATATGAACGCATAGTCCAGTGCGGGACACAGAACAGGAGCGCCGATTATGTATTTACTGCACGCGATTATATAAAAAGCGGCGAACTTGGTGACCTTGTATCGGTCAAGGTCAGGGCATTCCTGGATGGTCCCGTCCCATTCAATGAAGCCGAAAATACGGACCATCCCTCAACGATTGACTGGGATCTATGGCTTGGGCCTGCACCAAGCGTTCCTTACAATGTGACGCGCCACAGGTCATGGGGCTATTACTGGGAGTATGGAGGCGGCATAGCAACAGCCGGCGAGGCAAGTCACCAGTTGGACATGGCAAGACTGGTTCTTGACAATCCGGGCTTTCCAAAATCTGTTTATTGTGCAGGCGGGAGATATTTTTTTGACGATAACCGGGATATGCCGGATTATCAAATGGCAACTTTTGATTACGGCAATTTCGTTCTGAACCTGGAAACCGGGTTCTGCATTCCCTATATGTCAAAGACACCCCTGGATATTCGTCTTGGCGATACTTTCCCAAAATGGATGCAAAACAGCCAGAGGGTGGAAATCCTGGGAACCAGAAAAATGATGTATGTTGGACGTATGGGAGGAGGTTGGCAGGTTTTTGACAGGGATGAGCAGATCGTCGCCCAGGATCCCGGGTACTTTCCGCTTGAATCTCACCTTCATGATTTTGTCGATTGTATAAGAAGCAGGAGTAAGCCCAAAGGCGATATAGTGGAGGGCCACAAAAGCGCAGTCCTTATCCACCTTGCCAATATATCCTACCGTTCAGGCAACAAGCAGTTGTTGTTCTCACCCGACTATGAAACGATATTGAATGATGACAATGCAGCTGCACTTATCAGGCGCAGCTACAGGCAGGGATTTGAGATAACGGATAAAGTCTAGCAAGATGCCGGGCATGTATCCGGCTTCGCAGTCTCATCAAAAGATGGATTTTTAAAGGCCGGGTATAAATTTAGGCAACGGGAACAAATATAAGTCAGATGATAATTCTTAACAGTGGTCCGGGTAGTTATGTCTCCATAGAAGGCAAAAGATACTCCTATTTCGGAGGCAACAATTATCTTGGACTTGCCGGTCATCCGGAAGTCAAAATGGCGGCAATCCGCGCAATTGAGAAATATGGAGTGAACTTTTCCGCCTCAAGAGTCACCACGGGCACATCCGGCCTGCATATAGAACTTGAAAAAAAGCTTTCAGCATTTAAGAAAAAGGATGATACCATAACCTTCCCCTCGGGATATCTTGGCAACAGGATATTGCTGGGGGCACTTGCCGGTCCGGGATCTGCCCTTCTGATAGACAGCCTTGCCCATCCAAGTATTGAAGACAGTGTTCCGGGGCATGTTACCAGCGTCCGTCATTACAATCATTGTGATGTGGGTCATCTTGAGAATATTATTAAAAAACTGCCTTCCGGTCTGAAACCTGTTATCATTACTGATGGCATATTTGCCCTAACCGGCGAAATTGCACCCCTGGATGAAATTCAAATAGTGGCGTTACGGTACAATGCCTTGGTGATTGTCGATGATGCACATTCTACCGGGGTTCTGGGGCAAAATGGCAGGGGAACGGTGGAGCATTTCAATCTGGAGGATGCAGGGAACATCTATCAGTCCGAAACCATGAGCAAAGCATTGGGCAGCTACGGGGGGTTCATTTCAGGGGATCGCAGGTTCATGTCACTGCTCAGAAAGGGATCTGACATTTACCGTGCATCTACAGCGCTTCCTCCCCACATAGTTGCTGCCGGTATTGCTTCAGTCAGTATCATAACCAAAAATCCGGGAATGAAAGAGAAGCTGATTGAAAAGGCTTCCTTTTTAAGAAATGAAATAACAGGGATGGGCCTTGGAACAGCTGGCGGGGAAACACCGATCATCCCTGTCATTTTTGGTTCTCCGTCAGCAGCTTCAAGTCTTTCTCGCTTTCTTGAAATAAACGGCATTATTGCTCCTGCCATTGACTATCCAAATAAACTTGATAAATATATTGTAAGGATCACCTTATGCACAGGTCATTCCGATCAGCAGGTTGAATCCTTGCTGTCATTCATTAAAAAATGGAAAGATAGAAATGGATCATTTGAAAATCAGGAAAATAACCATCGAGCCGATCAGCATTTTGCTGGATGAACCCTTTACCATTGCAATCGGGAAAAAACACAGTATTGAAAGCGTACTTTTGATCCTTGAGCTGAATAACGGTATTCAGGGATTCGGTGAAGCCGCACCACTCGAACCCGTCAATGGCGAGAACCAGGCAACGGTACTTGCCACGCTTAATAGTATCAGGGAATTTCTGTTGGATAAGGATGTCTCATCATACAAAACCATTGCCAGGCATCTGAAAAACGTTTTCTGGGCACAGGCAGCAGCCCGTTGTGCTGTGGAAATGGCCATGCTGGACGCTTTTACAAGATCGTTGAACATCCCTCTTTACAGGTTCTTTGGAGGTGCAACAGGCAATATTGAAACCGACTATACGGTAGATATTGTATCACCGGATATAGCGGCTCGAAACGCTGCAAAGCTCGCGGGAAAGGGATACAGGACACTGAAAACCAAGGTCGGGAAAGATCTGGTTGAAGATATTGAACGGCTGCTGGCGATAAGGCACGGTGCCCCGGGATGTACCATAATAATAGATGCAAACCAGGGTTTTTCTCCTCCGGAGGCTGTATATTTCCTGGAAGAACTCGAAAAAAACGATATCCGGCCAGGACTTTTTGAACAGCCTGTATTAAAAGGAGATTTTGCCGGCATGAAATATGTGCGCGACCGCACATCTATACCTGTTGCCGCCGATGAGTCTGTATTTACAGCTGCAGATGCAGTGAATATTATCAGGACAGGATGTGCCGATGTAATCAATATCAAGCTGATGAAATCGGGAATTGTTGAAGCTCTTGATATAGCTGCGCTGGCCCGGAGCGCGAACCTGAAGCTTATGACCGGTTGCATGCTTGAAACTCGGCTGGGTCTGGGTTGTGCCGTTCATCTTGCAGCAGGACTTGGTTGTTTTGATTTCGTCGACCTTGATCCCCATCTGAGGCCGGAGCAGGATCCTTTCAACGGGGGACCGGCATTCATCGATCCTGTTTACAGTATCGATGATCAACTTGCAGGTATCGGTATTTCGCTGAAATGATCTCTGCAATCGCTTGCTTGAAAAATTCCCTTCCCGGGAAAATTTCCTGAAAGATATAGTTATCTGATCCCGTAGCTGTATGATCAGGCTTAGGTGATATTTTAACTTTGGCAGGCTTTATTATAATATGGATAATAACAGGTAACTTTATATTGAATTAAAATATATTGAATAAGATATAATTTTCAAATGCAGTAATTATAAATAGAACAATCAATCCATTTAAGATACTCTGTAATACCATAGATTAATAA
>SLGC01000243.1 GCA_007123885.1 Bacteroidales bacterium
ATATTAAAACTATTTATAAATAATAAAACCTGAATAAATGCAAACCAAAACTAAATCCACAAGCAGGCGTGAGTTTATCGGGAATGCTGCTGCAATTGGCATTGCCGGAGCACTGGGAGCTGGCCATCTGCTTACGTCATGTACATCCTCCAGGGAAAGATATACCGCCCCTGTATTTCCGGAAACAGCACCTGACGGACCCGTTCTTAAGGCGGGACTGATCGGATGTGGCGGCCGCGGCACCGGTGCAGCAAGAAATTTCCTGAATGCCGGCCCAAACCTGCAGATAACCGCACTTGCCGATGTCTTCCAGGACAGGATTGACAGGTGCAGGGAATCACTCAAGAAAAGTATGGATGTGGATATACCGGATCAGAACTGCTTCGTGGGATTTGATGCCTACAAAAGGGTGATCGACTCCGGAGTGGATGTTATTCTTGAAGCATCTGCCTCCCATTTCAGACCCATACATTTCGAGGCTGCCATACAGGCGAGGAAACACGCCTTTATTGAAAAACCTGCGGCTGTAGATCCCGTTGGGATCAGGTCGGTACTGGCTTCGGGCAGAATGGCCGAAGCTGCCGGGCTGTGTGTGGTTGCAGGAACACAGAACCGGCATTTGCATGATTTCTGGTCAACATATACCATGTTGAAGAACGGAATAATTGGCGATCTTATCTCTGCCAACTGCTATTATAACCGTGGAGGCGTGGGACCCTTCACCAGGCAGCCCGGCTGGTGCGATATGGAGGCCATGCTGAGGAACCGCGCCAACTGGTGCTGGCTCACCGGCGATTCAATTGTCAACCTTCTGATACACCAGGTAGACGTGCTTAACTGGTTCTTTGAAAAATACCCTGTCAGGGCCATCGGGTTTGGCGGCAGGCACCACAGACCTTCGGGCGACATGTATGATTTTTTCAGCGTCGACTTTATTTTTGACGACCGTCGGACCTATCACGGAACAACGCGCGAAATTCACGGATGCACCAATAATATAAGCCAGGTTATTTTTGGAGAGAGGGGTTATACAAACTGCCAGAACCAGATCTTTGACTATGAGGATAACCTTTTGTGGGAATATGAATACCCGCTCGATGAGGATGGTAACCGGATGACCAGAATGCCCATATCGGCTTACGACCAGGAGATGATAAATTTTGTGACTGCCATACGCACCAACAAGCCCGTCAATGAGGCCGAGGCACTCTCCCTGTCAAGTCTTACCGGCATCATGGGCCGTGAATCTGCATATACGGGGAGGGATGTAACGGTGGAAGAAATGATGAATTCGAATCTCAGGTACGGACCCAATGAGTACAGATGGGGATCGCATGAAGGATTTGAAGAGGTATCGCCGGTTCCGGGTACACCTCCTTCTGCCTGATGTTAAACTTAAAAGTCTTTCCAATGATTAGAGAAGTATTAACACTGTTCAGGAAATTGCCGGTAATGGTGGTATGCCTGTCTACCCTTTTAATTACAGGATGTTCGGATGGTAGTGAAACCATTGTTTTTGAAAATGTCAGTGTTATAGATGCTGTTGACGGTTACAGAAGCGGTCAGATTGTGGTTGTAAGGGAAAACATGATAGTTGAGGCCGGGCCGGCCGGCAGGGTAAGGGTGCCTTCAGGCTCAACGGTAATCGATGGGAGCGGTAAATACCTTATTCCCGGTCTCTGGGATGCCCACGTTCATGTTACCAATACCAGGGCAATGAGAAATTCAATGTTCCCACTGTTCATTGTAAATGGTATTACCTATGTGCGTGATACTGCTGCAACGCTTGAATCTATCCTTTCCATGAGGCAGGATGCTGAAGAGGCTTCAGAAGCTTCGGGGATGGCCCCGAAAGTCTATATGATCGGCCCCCATATGGACGGGCCAAAGCTTAGCTGGGACTCTTCGGTAAGCGCCGTCACCCCCGTACAGGCACGTTTTATCATTAACTGCCTTATTAATGCCGGGGTTGATGAACTTAAAGTTTATGATCTTATCCCTCCGGCGGTTGCCCTGGAGGTATTTGCAGCCGGCAGGGAACTGGGATACAGGGTCAGTTCGCATGTTCCCCTGGGAATGGATGTAATTGAAGCTTCAAATGCCGGCCTAAGCAGTATGGAGCATATGTACAACCTTGAAATGGCCTGTTCGGCTGACTGGGACTCGCTGCTGCAGGCCCGCCAGAGGATGATAGCCGAATATACCGGTGAATCGGGGAACAGGCTGAGACAGGATATATACAGGGCCCAGCGTCTGCATGCCTTCCGTACCCAGGACGAAGAGAGGCGTGCCGAGGTGCTGCAGACCCTTGCCAGGAATGATACTTACCAGGTACCCACCCTGGCTATTGTTGCCCAGGAGGAACATCGGATATTTGCACGAGATGATTACAGGGATCTGTTCAGATATCTGCCGAAAACCGTAAGGGACGACTGGGAGAAAAGCGCTGAAAGGCGATCGGCACAGCAACAATCTGAGGAAAGCATGGCTCATGCACTCTGGGCATATGACATGGTGCCAAGAATTGCCGAAGCAGGTATCAGGATCATGGCGGGCACCGATATGCCGCTGGCCCACCTCATACCCGGTTTCAGCCTGCATGAGGAGCTTGAATTACTTGTAAAAAAAGGCGGGCTCACACCAATGCAGGCATTGGAAGCTGCCACCATGCGTCCTGCCGAATATCTGGGACTGGAACACCAGCAAGGGCAGATTGGTTCCGGTATGCTGGCCGACCTGGTGCTGCTCGATGCCAATCCCCTTGAAGATATTACCAATACCCGGAGGATAAATTCAGTGATGAGGGATGGGCATCTTCATACAAGAGAAGATCTCGACAGGATCCTTTCCTGGCTGGAAGAGCAGTAGTACCGGTCTCTGTATCCCTGCCTGCAAAGTTTAATGAAACTATAATACCCCGGTAACGTTACGCGAAATAACTGACCTTTATTCGTCTGTGAGTAATTTGGATGTAATAATTTAACGTATATTTATCTGGTAAAAAAGAGACAAATTTTGTTTAAAGAAGTACAAAATTTTAATTTACATAACATTTGATTATTACCCAACATTGTTGCCGGCTGGTAGAATGAAGCAGCCGGTAGCTTTTTACTAATTATAATGAATAGACCATGAGATCAACATTTTTTTCATTAATTATTGCTGCGGCGCTTGTGTCGCTTTTTTCCTGCCAGCAGGCTGCCGGCGACAAATCTTCCAGCGGTCCTGTTGCAGGGATAAATGATTTTCTCGGCCATTGGAGCTTTGATATTGACGGAGGCGGTGTGGGCTGGCTCGGTGTTACACAGGAGGATAATTACCTGGATGCCGGGCTGCTTTGGAGAGGGGGAAGTGTTTCACCTGTAGCCAATGTTTTCCTCTCAGGTGACGGTGTACTGTATGTTTCCCGTACGGCAGCGCGCAGAAGGGCTCCGCAGGGTGATGATGAACCGCGCATCCACACAGTGACAAACTGGCTGGAAGCCAGAACAGACGGAGAGAAGATATACGGTTATTTTATCCAGCCAAGAAGCGATGGCATGGGTGCTGATTCCGCACGATTTGAAGGTGTAAAGCTTCCGGATGTATCGCCTGCCCCCGACCCCGGTAATTTAAAATTCGGCGAACCTGTTGAGTTGTTCAACGGCCGGGATCTCACCGGCTGGAAGCTTATTAATGAAAACCAGGTGAACGGTTTTAAGGCGGTGGACGGGGTACTGCTTAATGATGCACAGCAGACACCCGGTCAGCCTAGGATAAGATATGGCAATCTTCGCACTGAAGCTGAATTTGAGAATTTCAATCTCACTCTTGATGTAAACGTGCCGGAAGGAAGCAATTCGGGTGTATACCTGAGGGGAATGTATGAGATCCAGATCCTCGATTCATACGGAAGGGAACCCAACAGTCATAATATGGGAGCAGTTTACAGCAGGATAACCCCTCTTGTTGCCGCAGAGAAACCTGCCGGAGAGTGGCAAACAATGGATATTACGCTGATTGACCGGCATGTTACCGTTATTTTGAACGGCACAACAATAATAGACAATGAGCCGGTATACGGGCCGACAGGCGGCGCGCTGCAGTCCGAGGTATTTGCACCCGGACCGATTTTCCTTCAGGGTGATCACGGACCGGTTTCATTCCGCAATATGGTGCTTACTCCTATTTTGTAACTTCTTTACGAAATTTTGACTCTTGTTTTTACAGGAGAAATGAACATGAAAGTAAAGGTGGGCCATCATGATGGCCCACCTGTTTAAGTATTCCCGAACCTGTCAGACGTACCGTTAATTTTTGGTTACGCTTACTTCCGGTTTGAGGGTGACAATGTAATTTTCTCCGTTTACGCCAAGCCGGAATGAAATCTCGTTTTCCCGTTCCACCAGCTCACCTGTCTCTATGGCCGGCTCCTGACCCTTTTTCCAGGGAACCAGCAGGGTGATAAAATTCGCCTTGTTTGAGCTGCCGGTTGTCGAGGCTGTCAGATGCCACTGGTCCTGGTAATCAGGGGTAGAACCTCCCCGGTATTCGGGAGGATGAGGAAAACCGGTGAACTGGTCGATATCCATCCTGTCCTGTTGCAGAAACTTCACCTTAAGCCTGGCATCACCCCGGGCAACCTGTATGGTTCGTGAAGCATCATCAACCTGCATTTCAGATAAGGCATGAAGCCACCATTCGAAAGTTGCCGGTTCCGGAGCCTCCAGGTCATCATACATAATAAATACACCGGGACGAATATGGATCACATGCCTGTGGAACCTGTCCAGCAGTCCGTCATAAGCCAGGGTTGCATCGCCAACAAAATAATCGTAAATATCCCTGTTCTCGAACAGATCCACCCGCCCTTTTGCCTGGGCCAGCCGTGCCTGTCCCCGCCAGCCATTGATAGTTATGCTGTTGGAAGAAAGGGTTTGCAGTGACCAGTTTGCATGGTGATCCGATCCATACCATGGATAGTATCCCGATGCTATTGCAAGCGCTTCTCCGAAAGCTTCAATTGTAAATGCATTCTGATCGGCGTGACCATGGCTGATGCCTCCGTAGGGATCACTGTGAAAAAGAAAATGGATGTTTTCATCTGCATTGGCCAGATCGGTATGCACCGAAACCAGTCCCACACCCGGGAAAAAACGTGTTGGCGGCAGGTCTGAGGGTGGCAGCCCCTTCAGGTCGTCATTTTTAAGCAGGATCCCCAGAATATTTCGCGGATGGCCTGCGTCAAGATAATCAGCATACCATCGCAGATAAGGATCATTCAACAGAGAGGCATAATTGTACATCATTGCCCCCCGTCCTGTACCTGGGGGATTTTCATGACCGTCACCAAAAGGCGAGAACCTGGCATAGGGTGGATTTGAATAGAGGATGTAATAGGGTGTGTTCTGAAAAAATTCTTTTTGCATAAGGTCGATCCAGGTTGCATTTTTAAGTGCCGTAACAAAATGCAGCACCCGGCTCTGGTAACCCGTCCAGTATGCGGGACCCTGGTGCCAGCCCCCGTCATCTTTACCCCATGCCGGGTACAGGTTCCAGTGAATGGTCAATGCATATTTCAGCCACTCTTCAGCCTCCGCGAACTCATGTCCATAGCAAACAGCCGCCTGTCCAAGGAATCCTGTTATCCTTTCTTCATGACTTCCAAGATTATAAACATGATATTCACGGTTTTCCCGGTGCTTAAGGCGTTCATATAATTGCGCCACCCTTCTTTTCATTGTTGCTTTTACCCGTCCCCTTTCGGCAGGGGTAAAAAGTTCCCATGTCCAGTCAAATGCTCTTGAACACTGATCGACGATCCTGTAGTTCGTTTCGTTGTGAACCCTGTCGGAGGTCGATCCGTCAGGATCCCATCCGGTAAAATGCAGTACCCTTCGCCTTGCTTCCTGACCATATTGTTCATCGCCGGTTAAGAGATACACCAGTGCAAAGGATTCGGCAAGGTCGATGGGGGAGATGGTAGCATCATAGATCAGCCGCCATGAATGCTCTCCGAATTCAGGACCTATGCCTTTTACATATTTGGGTTCTGCCGGCAGCTCAGCGCCCGAATGCTTGTCTATATTATTTTTTATCAGTGATGCAGTTTCCTTCAGGTCACCATGCAGCGCCCTTTGTCTGAAAGATCCGATCTGATCATTCATTATGAACAGCCGCGGCCGTGTTTCCGGAACCGATTCCAGCACTTTTTTAGGATCTGCCGGGAAAGGCCATTTTCTTGCATCCGGCTGAATTATGAAGCTGCGTGTCTTGCTGAATATCACTTTTTCAGATTCAGCGCCATATCTCCAAAACCACTCACCAGGTTCCAGATATTGATCCAGTGCATGGGTACTGATATCGATTCCCGTCCTGGTAATAACACCTGAATTGAAATTCCTGTCTCTTGATATTTGGAGCGTGTAAAAAAAATCATCCTTAACCGGGCTCCATATTTTTTCATTGGGACCATTATATCCTATATGACCGGGGGGATACTCAATATCACGCCTGACGGGCAACCATGTGAAAGGGGGCGGGTTAACAGTAACCACCGAACCATCGGCCGGTGAGTATTCAACCTGTTCGTCATTTGGCGGAATATCCATCCTTGCCCTGATCTCTTCCCCGGTCTGGCCGGTGGCGAGAGATGCCATAAATAACAACAGCAGAAAAAAAAGAGCAGACATCGCTACCTTGCCCGGGTAGGGGAACTTTAAACCAACATTTGTCAACATCATTTGGCCTGTTTTAGGTTTATCCTGCAAATCACAATTTAAATATAACCAAAATTAACAAAAAAAGAGGGTGCAATAATGTACCTGCACCCCTGCACTTGTAAAAAGTTCAATTATGAATTGCCGTTAATTTACCAGGTCATATCCGTGAGTCCTTCCTTTCCGGGTTGCAGGAATACCATAGACCATCCATACAGGTGCGGGTTTCCCTTTGAGATAATGATCGAAGAACTGGCCCATCCTTTTTGAGAGGTCCATCATATTGGGCCGCCTTGTCAGGTTATGTGACTCACCGTTGTAGTTGAGCATCCATACAGGCTTCCCCAGCCGCCGGAGCGCCATGAAGTATTCTATGCCCTGGTACCAGGGTACGGATCCGTCATCATCGTTATGCATCATCAACAGTGGGGTGTTAACCCTGTCGGCAAAGAATACCGGTGAGTTTTCCATATAAAGATCCGGCTCTTCCCAAAGGCTGCGTCCGATGCGGCTCTGGGTTTGTTCATACTGGAAGATCCTGCTTATGCCGCTCGACCAGCGGATGCCTCCATAGGCACTGGTCATATTGCTGACCGGAGCTCCCGCCATGGCCGCCCTGAACATATCGGTGCGGGTGATGAGCCAGGTAATCTGGTATCCCCCCCAGCTTTGGCCCTGCAAACCAAGGTTGTCGGGATCGATATGATCAAACCGGTGAAGCATGGCCTTCGTTCCGCTCACTATGGAGTTATAGGCGCTTAATCCGGGATAACCGGTCTGATAAGGTATATCGGGGACAAAGATCACGTAATCGTTGCTTACCGCGTATGGAATATTTATGGTCGAGCGACTTGGAGCAGGGTTATGCCATCTGTGAAGGTTGTGGGAGGAACGTTCGTAGAAATAGACAATCATTGGATATTTTCTTCCGGGTTCCGGATCATCTGGTGTATACAGAATACCCTGAAGGGAATCGCCTGTAAAGGATTTCCAGTCCACAAGCTGTGCGGTTCCCCATTTGAATCCGGCCTTCTGGGGATTGGCACTGGATATTTTTTTTCTGTTGGCGAACTGCATATCACTTGTCCACAGATCAGGAAACTCGGCAAATGTGCTTTTCCGCCATAAAAGTAAATCTGAGCCTCCTGCTTTTTGGGGGGTGTAGAAATTCGCATCTTCCATAACCAGCCTGACAGGATTGCCGGGTTCCTGGATGCTGACGGCATAAAATCCGCTCTGCTTGTTGATGTCGTTGAAGGCTGAAAGAAGCAATTCATCATCTGCTATGATATCGTTCCCTTCAAGGTTTACATACTGGAATTGAATGCAGTTTTTCCTTCCATATCCGTTTGTTAATGAAACCGGTTTTTGGTTACCTTCCGGGTCGACCTTCCATATATCATACCTGTCGTACAATAGTACATGACCGTCGCCTTCAGTCCATCCGGCAATACCATAGATGCCCGGCGAGCTTGGCTGGTCATGCAGCTCATGATACATTGGCTGTTCGATGTTGTCGGTAAGATTGGCTCTGGCCGGATTGCTGTCAACCGGTATTGAATGCCAGTTGCTGTCCAGTTGACTGTAGTAAAGGAAATATTTTCCTCCGGGAGATATACCGGCGCTCCTTCCGGAGGAAGCAAGTGAAGGCCCCCTGTATTTTTCAAGGACAAGCCGCCGTTTTCCGGTATTAATGTTGACAAGGTACACATCCCTGAAGTTACCCTGTTCGAAGGAGCTCTGGATCTGGTATGGAACGGGTGATGTTCCCACCTCAAGATCGCCGCTGCCTCTCTGTGTCGTGGTTATATATGGCATCCGCCGGTCGGCCAGCTGGACCATCTCTTCTTTTTCAATATGGTAGACTGCTGTGTAGGTTCTTTCCTGATCTCTGCTGAGTTCATTCAGCTGCTGGGGCTGAAGGCGCGGATCCTGATAATGCCAGATATCCACGGTGAATCTTTCATCAGTGAGCAGTGTATCTTCGGGTTCCGGTACCGGTATCTCTGCAGTGCCGAAGAAGAATCTGTCTTCTTTTTCTGCGAACCTGATAAAGGAATGTTCACTTACATTCCAGCCATCGGGCATGCCCCGGGTCTCCGGGGTTATTATTGGCCTGGCTGCAGTTGACTCTTCCTGCCAGTGCCAGAGATTGTGAAGCCCGGGATCCTGTGAGGGTGTGGAAGGTTTCCTTCCGGGTACTCTTGCGGCCGAAAAGAGAAAGGCAGCCTGACCTCCTTTTTCATGTACCCTGATTGTTTTGGCTGTGCCTGGAGAATCAAGCAGCTTGATAGCAGACCTTTCTTCAGTATCAAAAACCTGAACAGTGGCCTGGTCAACTTTTATTGTATCATTGCTGTCATTTACAAAGGCGGTTTGTCCCTTCCGTATAAAAGCTGCTATCCTTCCGTTACCGGAAAGAGTATATTCAACCACATTTGAGAATTCATGCTGTTCAACGGTTACCGGATTGAATAATATCAATCTTGAGCCGTCGGAGTTATTCCGCCCTGCCGGTGCATGCAGGTGTATGGCAATCCATGGGGAATCCTCCCTGGCGATGGCAAAAGACCTGACCCGGGGAATATACATCCTGATGCCGCTTTCCAGCATATAAATCGCAATGGAATCCCGCGGCATTTGTGATCCTCTCTTGTTTTCCGCTTTTACCCGGCGGATCTCGGCTGCCTGAGGCCTGATACGAAAAGCCATATATTCCGATCCCGGGGAGAAGGATACCCTGGTCCCGCGCGCAACTGAATCAACAGTGCCCGTTCGCCTGTCCAGGTAATGCAGCCATCCGTCTCCTGACTGGGGGTTAACCTCCCAGCTGATCCAGTTCCCGTCGGGAGAGATCTGCTGCCGGCTTAAAAAGTTCCATCCATCATAATCATCGTGTGTTAAAGGTTTATTTTCTGAAGGTGCTGATATGACAATTCCTGTCAATACCTGCAAAAGAAGTATCGCTAACAGAGATATTTTCATGCCTGAGATTGGTTAACAAGTTAATAAATTGATTACTTTGATTTTCCTCCTTTAATTATAATTGCCGGGAATGATCGTCGATCATTCTCCCGGTTTAATAATTTACCGTTCGGGTTCTACAGAGATCAATTCTTAATGTTTCCCATTGAAACTTGCTATTGTCAATGGGTTTATAGTTGTTTCAACGATTTTCTTGCTGTTTATGGTTGCTGCCATGGTCAGTGACAGCATTATGGTATGAGTAAAAACGGGCAAAATAATAAATTAGTGCATCCAATAATTACCTGAACTAATTCATCCTTAAGTGATACAGGATCTGCTTGTGTTTTCTGATGTACGCAGTAAGGGAAGTACAGGCATTCAGGTAATCTATTGCGGGAAATAAGGAATTTTTTCCGGGAATTCCTGGATTATTATGTAAGGAGCATAAATACAGGCTGATAGTCATGTATAGCCTTTTATGATCAACATGTTAATTTAGAAAAATTCTAAATTACTTTAATTCCCTGCTTAATTCAAGTTTCATTCCACGGGGTATCCTTATCACGTATGCTTCAGAACTTCCGGTGCGGTCGGAAGTAAAAGCAACGAAATTCCCGCTGGGGCTGAATGAGGGGTGTACATGCGACTGGTTGGCATGGCCCGGAGCGATAAGGGCATCAGGCCAGCAGAGATCTTTCCATTTCCCGGTTTCAAGACTGATCAGCCTTAAAGGATTCCTGCCGGGATCCTGTCCGTCCGATATAAACCATTTCCCGTCATTTGAAGGGCTGCCGTGACCTAAACGAAGGGTATCATCCGAATGATGGTATTGCCAGTCCTCACCATCCTTGTTTACTGAAGAGATATGATTGGGCACCCATCCCCGGGTACTTTTCTGAAACAGGTAGAAGCGCTCGCCTGTGCGGCACCATGATTCATGAGTATAACTGAAGTAATACGGTGCAGAGACAAATGGCCTTGCCTCACCTGTCCTTGCATCCCACAACCATGCCCGGGCCCGCAGCCTCATGGGTAGTGTCATATCCCTTTGCTGATCATAATAGCCGGTCTGCTGCCGGTAGGTGGAGCTGGGAAGGAAGGTCACAAGCCAGGGATATTCAGGATTCATAAGTGTATGGGAGATCCCCCCGGTCCATGGCATTCCCGATCCGAGATTATTCCCGCGCGGCCAGTCCAGTTGAGCCACAATCTCCGGTCCCGAGAGGGTGATGAGGTAAATAGTGGAACCCTGATCCGTATGGCTTACGACTGAATTCAGACCATCATTGGAAATAGTCCTTCTGAATACTACCGGAACATCAAATTCGGCATAATGAATTGCCCCGGTTGTGATATTTACCCGTCCGAGTTTGCCACCAAAACAAAAATAGACTTCTTTCCCGTCAGGGTGAACGGTGAAGCCGGAACTGTTCAGCGATCTGACATCGGTTAACTGAAAAATTTCACCATTTTCAAGACTGGCACGGAACAGCTGCCAGCTTCCGGTACGGTTTGAGCTGAAAACAAGATACCTGTCATCCGGTGTCATCGATTGCGTATTAAAGTGTGTTGCCCATGTGCCATGTTCACCGGAAGTCATTTGCCAGACCTCATATCCGGTATCCGGATCATTATATTTGATCCATTCAACTGAAGGCTTACTGTCGGCCAGAACTTCAGCTGCCTGAAATCTTTTCCATTGTGCCCCGGCATAGTCCACTTTCATGGTTATAAGCGCAACAACCATAAACCATATTATAACAAACCGTTGAGTCATAAATTCCTGTTTTTGAAATTAATATTCCAACCGTAGCAGTCCTTCAAAAATAACAAATTTTTACATTCCTCTAAGAATCGATCCGTTGCTGGTGCTTGCCTCGGTCCAGAAGGAAAAATGCACGGCCCTGCATGGTGTGCCAACCATGTTCATTGCGGAATTGAACCATCCCATGTTCAGCATGTTTGACCTTTCTTCGCTGAGAACCGGCATAATGGCCGGGTCTCTCTGTCCGGTCGAAACAATGAAGGCTGTTATGGAAAAAATGAATATGAGGGAGATCATCATTGTTTACGGACTAACGGAAACATCGCCGGGGATGACTGCCACCACAACATCCGATCCGGCGGGATTAAGGGCTACGACTGTCGGCAAGGCACTGCCTTTTGTTGAGGTTTCGGTTAAGGATCCCGAAACCGGCAGGGAGTGTGAAAGGGGAGTGCAGGGCGAATTATGCTGCCGTGGTTACAATATAATGAAGGGCTATTACAAGAATCCCCAGGCTACAGCAGAGGCCATCGATGCGGAGGGTTGGCTCCATTCGGGCGACCTGGGCGTGATGGATGAGAACGGTTACGTGAGGGTTACCGGACGTATAAAGGATATGATCATCAGGGGTGGTGAAAACATTTATCCCCGTGAAATAGAGAACTTCCTGTTCCGGATGCCGGGAATACAGAATGTCGAAGTGGCAGGTGTTCCGGATCCGAAATATGGCGAGGAGGTCGGGGCATTCATCATCCTTAAGGAGGGTGCCGATCTGAAGGAGGAGGATGTCAGGGATTATTGCCGCGGCAAGATCTCCAGGCACAAGAT
>SLGC01000221.1 GCA_007123885.1 Bacteroidales bacterium
CACTGGGATATCTTGAAAAAAACCAGTATGAAGAAGGATACTGGCTTCCCCTCTGGTTTGGGAATCAGTGGGCTGACAACCAGGCCAATCCGGTATACGGAACTGCAAAGGTGCTAACCTACCTTAAAGACGCCCTCCGTCATGGCTGGCAGGGTCAGGAGACCGTAAGCCGGGCACAACTGCTGACAGGGAGGGGAGAGGAATATCTTGCTTCGATGCAGAATGATGATGGGAGCTGGGGTGGTGCAGGATCTCTACCGGGCACAATTGAAGAAACCTCACTGGCAGTATCTGCATTGGCCGGATCGGGGTTCGGGGACAGATGTGGCGGTGGACTGGCATGGATTGAAAGCGTCCGTTCCGGCCGGGGACTGCCATCTGCGCCCATCGGGCTTTACTTTGCATCGCTCTGGTACGATGAAAAGCTGTACCCTGTTACATTTTACCTTGAAGCACTCGCCAGGATGCTGGAAACTGAGGAATAAACAGGAACATCATGATTATGCTGTTGTGCACCTGCCTATTGCCGCACTTCTCGAACTATTAATTTCAGGTGTTAAAATTTTTCCCCTGCCAGGTGCCATGTTCCCTGAGTTTTTTCTCAAACAGCGAAAGTATCTGATCGTATCGCAAACCCCACCGTACTCCTCCGCCAATAAATCTCAATGGTACTTCACCTGCAAACCGCTCTACGATGAACGAGGGGTTGAGCCTTTCAATAAATTCAACAAGGAATTCCAGGTAATCTTCAAGGGAGAAAAGGTTGAATCTTGAAGGAACTTCTTTGTATTGCGCAGCTATCGCAGTACCATTCACTATCTGCAACTGGTGAAACTTGATGGTCTTCAACGGCAGGGCTGATAATATTTCAGCCTCCGAAAGCATATCCTCCCGGCTTTCAGCCGGAAGACTGAAAATAATGTGTCCGCCGGTACGGATCCCCATTTCAGCAGTTTTGCGGATAGCAGCAGCCGAGGTTTCAAAATCATGCCCCCTGTTGATCTCTTCAAGGGTCCTGTTGTAACATGATTCTATTCCATACTCTACAACAACATAATTATTCCGGGCAATTCCGGCTATCATGTCCAGGACCTCATCATCAACGCAATCAGGGCGGGTGCCGATAACAACTCCTTTTACCCCGGGCACGGAAAGGGCCTGCTCATACAGATCCTTAAGATAGGCAGCATCTGCATAGGTGTTGGTGTATGATTGGAAATAGGCCAGGTAACCGGCGGACCGGGGATATCTTGTTTTGTGGAACTCAATACCTTCAGTGATCTGCTGACTTATGGGTTTTTCGGGAAGGCAATAGGAAGGGCTGAAGGCATCGTTATTGCAATAGGTGCATCCTCCCCTGCCCGTTGTCCCGTCACGGTTGGGACAGGTAAAGCCGGCATTGACAGAAACCTTCTGGATTCTTCCGCCAAACTTCTTTTTGAAATAGTCGGGCATGGCATTGAACCGCCTTGAGGTTCCCCAGTGGTATAGTCTGTTTTCTATCATTAAGCATTCTTGTAAACCAGGTTGATAGTCAATTCTTCCCTTTAAATATAAACCAGTTTTGGTTATTGATTTATGGCAAAGGCGAATAAGATAAATAAACTGCAATTGCTGGTTAATTAACGTCCATTAGCCGGCAGTTTGTATATCCTGGTTTAGTATGAAGTACTGATTTGAATTTGTGCAAAATTAACCAGAAAGTTTAACAAACAGGGTTTTTTAAGCACTTTGAAAGATATTAACTTTGAGGTGCATGTGAGATCGACGAAGTCAAAATATTATCATGGTAGAGAATACATGAGGCCAAGGATCTAATGTAAAAAATTCGCTAAAATCGGACTATCCACCCCTGAAAGAGGTGGCTTTAATCCCGATTTTTGCTACTCACCGCGAATTTTTTTTAATCGCACATGCCTTTCGGGCAAAGCCCCGCCAGGACATGACCGCGCCTAAAAGACGCGGGTTTTAAGTTAAACTAAATATTTAATTATGAAACGAACAAAGTTGAATTACCTGATCGATGTATTGTCATATACCTTTTTTCTTTTTCTTATAACCACCGGTATACTGATGCGTTATGTGCTTCCCCCGGGCACCGGCCGGTTTGTTACCATCTGGGGAATGAACAGGCACGACTGGGGGACGATCCACTTCTGGATCTCTGCAATATTCCTGGCGCTTATGTTATTGCATGTTTACCTGCACTGGAAATGGGTTGTATGCATGACCACCGGCAAAGCGGGAAAATGGTCCGGTATCAAGACGGGTCTGGCAATGCTGGTAATTGCCCTTATTGCAATGGCTCCGGTCCTCTCTCCACGAGAATATACTTCAGAGTATGAGAGAGAACATCCTCCCTACACCCGTTACGATGAAATTACCATCTCCGGGTCCATGACTCTTTCAGAGCTGGAGCAAGAGACCGGGGTACCGGCAGACCATATTCTAATGGCGCTTGATCCTCCCGGAAATATCCCCGCTCACTGGC
The DNA here is from genome assembly GCA_007123885.1 of Bacteroidales bacterium. GTDB lineage: Bacteria > Bacteroidota > Bacteroidia > Bacteroidales > PUMT01 > PXAP01. Next base: position 2,492 of record SLGC01000221.1, read on the forward strand.
GGTTGAGGAACATTGCCAGAAGGCATAACCTTGATATGAGCGATTTTAGAAAAGTTGTTTATCAGTATCTGAATGAGGGAAATTAGGGGAGAAATTCCAATTCGGGGTTGATCATATCCACCTCATCTATAATACCGCTCATGGGATACCATACATAGCCTCTCAGGTTGCTGTAGCCCATCTCTGCCAGTTCGCTCATATAACTGCGAACCTGGCTCCTGTACCGGGACTGCACATTGTCTCCGAACTTGTAATCTACCACTACAACCTGACCATCCTTTATCATTACCCTGTCGGGCCTCCTTATCCTCCCTCCTTTCTGAAGGATGGCCGTCTCATTCCTCACCTTCCAGCTTCCTTCAAACCATGGTGCCACCCTTTTCTGCCCGGTCATCGCCTGGATGGTGGCGGTCAGTTCAGCGGCTTCCTGCCTGCTTATGATCCCGTCCCGGCACTTTTGCATTACTGCCTTTTCGATATCCCGTGAAGTCAAAATGTTCTCAAAGATCTCATGCATCAGCCTGCCTTGATCGATCCTTTTCCCGATATCCTTGTCGCCGCTGAAAAACAGGTTGCCATAGGGGCGCAGTCGCAGTTTTTCACGGAAATCATTCACATGGTAATTCTCGGGCACCAGATCCTCACCGGTTAATTTTTCAGAGGATACAGAAATTCCGGGACTACCCAGGGAGAAGGTGTTTTCCCGGTCATCCCAGTGTGCCCCGGCCAGGGCCGGAGCAATGGTTCGGACCACCGGGCCACCAGGGTGATCTCCGGTACCGGCAACTTCATCATGGCTACCGGAACCGC
>SLGC01000175.1 GCA_007123885.1 Bacteroidales bacterium
ATTCCCGCAGGGAAATAGCGTTTCAATGGAGGTCAAAACTTAGCATTATAAGCTAAAAATTAAAACAATGGACAGAATAATTATCACTATCGAATTATTCAGGATAGGATTGGTATGGCGCCTTTCAGCGCTGTTTTTCCTATTCTTAACCTTTACTGCCCTTGCCGGGCAGGAGGCTGACACCGTATCATTTATTCATATTGCAGATACACATATTTGCAATCTGAACGGTTATCATCCTGTTATAGCCAAAAGTCGTGCGCACTATGCGGATGGCTCACTACCACTTATGGATTTCTTAAACTCGGTACCGAAACAGGCAGGTGCAGATTTTGTAGTAATTACCGGCGATATGATAGACTTTTACGATGGTGAAACATCAGATGGCAAGATCCTCGATACCCAGGTAGAACAATTCTCCAATCTTATCAATAATGCCCATTTACCGGTTTTTATGTCGCTGGGGAATCATGATATCTGTACATACAGGGTTGATAATATTGCCAATAGAATTGCCTCTGATCAAATCAATTCCAGCAGGGCAAGAAGTTCCTGGATTCGGAATGTAGCCTGTTTCCGCCACGGAACTTATTACAGCCGTGTTTTTCAGGTTGATACTACAACCTACCGCCTGATCTTTCTTGATAATGCATATTATACTGATAACAGGCAACCGGATAAACCTCATTTCATTATCGATCCATTCCAACTGCATTGGCTTGACAATGAATTAAAAAAATCAGATTCGGATATTGAGATTATTTTCATGCACATGCCACTTTTCAATCCGGACAGGGCGGATCTTGAGCCTACAAGAAATACGTACAGATTGATTCCCGGCGACACTGTCGCCCATGATCATAAATTAATAACCGCCGACAGTGAGTCAAATGATCTTTATAATATACTTGAGAAAAATTCTTCAGTTCGCCTTATTCTTTCAGGACATCTTCATAGCAGCATAATCCATAATGTGCAGTTTTCAGATAATTATTCACTGACCCATTTAATGACGGGAGCTTTTGCACGTGATCAACGCAACTGGCGGCAGGTCAAATTAACCGGCAACAGCATAATTGTTTCATTCCCCGGGGAAACAAGGGAACAGTATACTATCCGGCTTGATTATAACTAATCCAACGAGGTAGTGGTTCCCTGGAAAAGCCGCTTCCGTTTTCGGGGAACTCATCTTACGGGAGTTCAGGGTTCTTCATCCGACAGCCGGGTGGCTTCGGCATCAGACTATTAGATGTTTTTGATATTTCAAGGTAATTGTTACAAAAACTTTGTAAAAATCTTTGTGTTATAAGAAGAAAACTGTTTATTGCTAAAAATTTGTTATTAACCTCCTTTCAATTCCCTTAATATGATAGCTCGTTATAAGCGGCGTGAATTTATAAAAGCCACATGTCTTACCGGTCTCGGACTGATTGGCAGCAATTTGCTTGCAGTTAATGATCCGAAACAGAACAATAAGGAAGCCGGAAATAATATAATCATCGATAAAGTCCATACAAAACTTGAAGATGGAAACATACACAGTACTCCTTATTTAAGGATGGATAGTGGCACTGATGGCCCCTCTCTGCTTCTTATTGCTGCCCAGCATGGTAATGAAGTTCAGGGGGTTGAGGTGGCAAGAAGGTTTAAGGAATTTTGTGCCGGGAACCTGGTAGCCGGTAATGTCTGGATAATTCCCATGGCAGATCTGCGTGCAGTCCGCAGCCGCAAATACACAGTGGAATCGACGCCTGAAAAGAGATTCACGGAAACAAACCTGAACCGGTCATGGCCTGGTGATGGTAGCGGACATGATAATCAGCGTATAGCAAACTCCCTTAACCGGGAAATAGTGCGCCATTGCACCCACGTTGTTGATATTCACTGCTGGGAGCACTACAGGGCTGCAGAAACTCTTTCAGAATCCAACAATGAACAAGCAGCAGTAATGGCCGGCGTAACTACAACCCGTTTTATTAGTTATGGGGTTTTCCCGGAAAATCAAAACACGAATATAACCATAAGAAGGTATATGAGTGCGACCGGAAGAGCAGCTGTTACGATAGAACTTGCAGGACAATATCAAATGAGGGAAGATCAGGTCCTGATCGGATTAAGTTCCATGATAAATATTGCAAAACAATTAGGGATGATTGCTGGTGAGCCTGAAATCCTGAAAGATGAACGCGCTGTGCGCACTAAAGAAACAAGTTACGAAATAACAGCACCCTGTCCAGGGATATTCATGCCAGCCAACAGGAGTGATAGTAACGAAACTCTGAGTCCCGACGATTATGTAGTTAAAGGCCAGCAGCTGGGCCACATTATCGGTGAAGAAAATCTGAAAGCTGTACCTGTTTTCGCACCGGTTTCAGGATATTTATGGCACCTGGGGCTGTGTCACTGGAATCTTTGTGACACGATGCTTTCTGCACAGCATCCTTATGCGGATAAAGGTGACACGCTAGCAGTAGTAATTAAAACATAATATTTGCCACCCCTTACCTGATAATTACTGACCCATGAAAATATCAAAAACACATTCCAGCACCCATTCAGGTCTAAACAGAAATTATGGAATAACATTCTTTTCCATTTTGCTGATCAGCAACCTTTTATTCACCGGCTATCTGGCAGCCCAGGAAGATCTGAATGTATTAATTCCGGAACGAAGAAATGCCGGCTGGCTGAAATATGCTGATGCACCCAATTCTTTATACAATTATCTGGCGGAAGAAGCTTTCCGGCATATTGAGTCTAATTCCCTTAAAAACAGCACTATTGCAACAAAAGACGGGTGGCAGAAAAGACAATCGGAAATAAAAAAAACAATGTGGGAGATTTTAGGCCCGTTTGAGGAAAAAACTCCGCTTAATGCCATAGTTACAAGCACCGTCCATAAAGATGGATATAAGGTAGAGAATCTGATTTATGAATCACTGCCGGGTTTTTATGTTACTGCATCCCTGTTTATTCCGGATAATTTATCAAAACCTGCACCGGCAATCCTTTTTTGTTCCGGTCACAGCACCGGAGCATACCGCTTGCAGTCATATCAGCTTCCCCTGTTAAACCTGGTAAAAAAAGGATTTATTGTTCTGGCGATTGATCCCGTTGGACAGGGAGAAAGACTCCAGTATTATGACCCTGATGCGGGAAAATCACTGATTGGAGGTTCCACTCATGAACATTCCTATCCTGCTCCGCAGGTTTCATTGACCGGGCGATCAGTTGCCCGTTATTTTGCCTGGGACGGGATCAGGGGGATAGATTATCTCGTGAGCCGGGAAGAGGTCGATGCCGATAGAATCGGTGTTCATGGCCTTTCCGGCGGAGGGACTCAGACTGCATATATATCAGCGCTCGACGACCGGGTCAGGGCATCTGCTCCGTCAGGTTATATTACAAGTTATAAGCGACTTCTGGAATCAATCGGCGTACAGGATGGAGAACAGAATCTATATCACGGATTGACAAAAGGTATCGATCATTTTGAGTATATCGCCGTCAGGGCACCAAAGCCGACATTATTAATGGCTACCACAAGGGATTTTTTCAGCATCCAGGGTACCCGTGAAACCTACAGGGAATTAAAAAAGGTATATGAAATATTCGGCAAGCCGGATAATATCGAGATTACGGAAGGCGACCACGGACACGGCTACACAAAAAATATCCGTGAAGCGATGTATGCTTTTTTCCAGAAGCATCTGTCGTTGCCGGGATCAGCAGCTGAAGAGGAAGTAGATTTTATCACAGCTGAAGAACTGCAGAAAACATCCACGGGTCAATTATTGACATCGAAGGATTGCGAAACCATCTTTAGCCTTAATTACAGGGAGGTTCTTAAAATGACAGATGAACTGGAACGCTCAAGAAACAATCTTTCTGAACATCTGGCGAAAATAATCCCCTCAGCAGCACATTTTTCGGGTTACAGTAAACCTTCATCGACAGATGAATCAGTGTTTACCGGGAGATACCAGAGAGAGAATTCCTATGTTTTGAAATATTTTGTAAAGGGAGAAGGGGATTATGTAATCCCGTATCTTTTATTTGAGCCTCATCAACCAAATAACAAGGCGATAATATATTTACATCCATCCGGTAAATCAGCCGAAGCTTCAGAAGAAGGTGAAATTGAAAAATTTGTCAATCTGGGTTACACGGTACTGGCACCCGACCTGCTTGGGATTGGTGAATTGGGCTCCGGTATTTTTACCGGTGATGCATATATACAGAATGTTTCTTACAATATCTGGTTCACTGCCATGCTGATCGGCAGAAGTATAACGGGGATACATGCCTCTGATATCAACAAATTAGCAAATATATTATCAACCAGGCACGGGATTGGCGAAGTATATGGAATTGCTCATAAAGAGCTCTCTCCATCATTGTTGCATGCTGCAGCATTTAATCCGGATATTTCAGGATTAGCCCTTATTGAACCTTATTCGTCATACTCTTCCCTGGTAGCAAATGAGTTTTATAATCCGGGATTTGTTCACAGCATTGTCCCGGGCGCCCTGCTCGGATATGATCTTCCGGACCTGGCAGCATTCCTTGCTCCCAGGAATTTGTTGATGGTTGATATTACAGATGAAAAAGGGATCATCATGGACGAAATGTCCATTGACCGGGAACTTCTCGTAGTTAAAAGATCATACCGGAATAATAATGCACAGGACAAATTTATTATAAGATCAGGCGGGCTGCCTGAAGCAAGATTTGATATGCTGCTCGAATGGCTGGAGTGAGCCACCTCTATAGGAGAAGGATCCCCGGCCCATTTAACACGCGGCTTTCCTGAAAATTTAATACCACCATGCTAAATGCCGGTCATACATACCGGTCTCCTTACACCTATAATTTTGAAGGTAGTGATATCTTAATACCATAAATGTTGCAGGTGCTGGTCTGAGTAAAAACAGCTATTTGGAATTCTCCTGAAATTTTATTATTTTAATGGGAGAAACTGTTTATCCTATGATTACACTTAAAGAATCAAGGGAGATGTTGCTCAGGCAATTGGAAAACAGGGTAAATTCCTATATCCAAAAGGATAGCAAAGATCCTGAAAGTATTGATCTGTACATGAAAACACTGCGAAAGCTGATGGAAATTTATTTTCTGATAGCTATTTTGCCTGTTTCAAACCGTATCTTCGAATGGTACCGGTGGAACATCGAAAACGTGAACATCCATGTTAATGAAGATAGGGTAAAAATATTCAAAAAAGAAGGACAGGATATGGAATATATAGAATTTACCGAAGGCGATATCTTTAATTTGATTTACAAAGCCTTTGAAGCCAGGAATTAACAATGTACCTGAATAATCTGATTTGCACCAGGACCTTTTTACTTCATATTCTCTCTCAATCTCTTTCCGAACCAGCCCGATCCAGTTGACTTTTCTTCTCCTGTTAATCTTTTTTATTGACATCGGCTCTTTACAAGCCTGATGATGGCCAAAGCAGATGGCTAAAAAAACCGGTAAGGCTAACCTTGATGCGGAGCGTAGCAGAAGAAATGCCCAAATTCCCAGAAAAGGTGAATGCCCTGATAACATAAGATATTATAAGGTAACAGGACACAGAAACATATAATGAAGCGTATTATTTTTTAATTCAAATTTTAAAAAATTGTAAAACATGAAAAGATTAAAGGACAAAGTGATAATAGTTACGGGTGGTTCTCTTGGCATAGGAAAATCAGCCTGCCAGGTTATGGCAAGGGAAGGTGCTCATATCGCCATTACCGATATACTGGATGATGACGGCCGGAAGCTCATGGAGGAAATTGTTTCAGACGGAAATAGCGCCCAATTCTGGCATCTTGATGTTTCTGATGAAGAAGAGGTGAAAAAAGTGTTTTCTGAAGTGAAGGAAAAATATGGCAAAATTGATGTCCTCGTTAATAACGCGGGAATATCGGGTATGAATAAACCTACCGACCAGATCAGCCTGGAAGACTGGCAAAAAGTTATGGATATAAATGTGAACGGGGTTTTTCTGTGTACAAAACATGTTATTCCATATATGCGGGCAAATGGCAGTGGAAGCATTATCAATCTTTCTTCTATTTATGGTATTATCGGTGCCGCAGATATCCCGGCCTATCATGCATCCAAAGGTGCGGTAAGACTGATGACCAAAAATGACGCACTTATATATGCAAAAGAAAACATAAGGGTGAATTCTGTTCATCCCGCATTTATATGGACCCCGCTGGTAGAAGCAATGGCCCGGGAATCGGAAAAAGGAGTTGAAGGTTTCAGGAGCGAAATTGAATCACTTCACCCGGTAGGACATGTTGGAGAGCCGGAGGATGTAGCATGGGGAATCGTATATCTTGCCAGTGATGAAGCTAAGTTTTTAACCGGCAGCGAACTGGTTATTGATGGCGGATATACATGCCAATAGTAGAGAACATTATAAACAGGGTAAATCGCACAAGCAGGTGGAAGGGCCAAAAATGACGGTAACTTTTAAAAAAGTTTTCGCCGCTCTTAAAATGGCTGACAAGTATGGAAAGAGATTTCTGTAAATGCAACAATGTTACAATTCCGTGCTATTATTTAACCGGTGCACTGGCGCTGAATGTACGCGGACTATCATTTTGGTCTATCCCCTGACTCCCCGTTCCGGTAACCTCCGGACGTGTCGAAAAAATAACCAACAGGTTCAAGTCCGGGAGTATTGCTGGAGATGATCTTGAAAATGGCAAACATGGGTACAAACAAAATCATTCCCGCTACTCCCCAGATCATTGCACCCAGGGTTATGGCAATAATGACAATCAGGGGATTTATTTTCACTTCACGTCCTATAATCATAGGCTCAAACACGTAACTTTCAATAAGCTGTTCAGTTATAATAATTGCTACAAACAATAATATGACGGGTAAATCCTGAAGATATATAATGCCGAAGAGGATTGGAAGCAGTCCGCTGATCAATGGTCCCAGATAAGGAATGATTGTAATCAGTGCACCGAAAATAGTCAGCAAAATGGCATACGGAATACCAAAGATCAAAAAAGTGATATAGTACATTATTCCCAGTATAGCCATAACTTTCACTCTTCCCCATAAATAGTGGTAAGCTAAATAGGATATATTGTTCAGAATACCCCTGGCCTTTATTTCTTTTTCCGGGTTTACAAACATCAATACGGCATGAAAAAGCTTGTTTCTGTAATATAGAAGCAGGTATACATATACCAGTACCAGTAAGAAGTTAGCAATAATGATCAAGATATTACCCAAAACATTCGTCAGCCATATTTCAATCGCATTCAGGATACTATCCGATCTGTTTTGCCAGAGCTCTTTTTGTTCTTCCAAAGACAAACCGAACAGGGATGTGATCTGGTTTTGAATATCCTGGATAACAGATTCAATTTCATTTCTTACCGGTCCTATTTCCGACATAAACAAATATAATTGCCATATCAATATCGATAAGATCCCGCCGGCCACAATGAAAATGACCAGTGTGCTGATCAATGAAGAAAATATGCGGTTTATTTTATATTTCTCAAGAATATTGGAAAACGGTGTCATTAAGGCAGCGAAGAATATACCAAAGACAAAAGGTATCAGAAATGAAGATCCAAAATAAAGCAGCAGGAAAATGGCCAGTATAAAAAAAAGTATCTGATTGATATTGTTCAAGTTCTTCACGCTTTACTTTTTTTGATTTCATTTTATTTGCAGAACATGACCTCCCACCGGAGTAATTTCTAATCGTAAGCCCATAAATTTTTCGTTTCAGGGCAGATCACCAATCCCCCCTGTAATCACGAACCATTTACCAAATAAATTCCGGGGCTTGCCTTCTTTGATCTCACCATTTTCAATATACCGAACAGTTTGACCATAAACGGTATTACCATACACTTGATTCATTTCCCTGTAAACAGGCCATAAATTATTAAGGACATCTTTGCCGCCCCATCCCAGATCAAGGGCATGATCTGCATCCGAACCGCTCAGGTTATAATTATAATTGGTAAGCAATGTTCTGAATTTACCAACCATTGGGCGGTTTTTAGGGGCCCTAACCCTCTTTATCGGGGGCACCGGGCGTTTTCTGGCAATTTTACTTGCGTTAAATTTGTCATCTACCCCTATGGAAACTTCCTTAATTTCGTGACCGTCCCTTTCACTCTTTACATGCTTTGCAAAAGATCTGTCCTGAGTTGGAGGAACCTCAACCGGAGTCAGCTTGTTATAATATGCGGTAACATCATCAGGAGGTTTTTTCTTATGCCGTGTCCACCTGACTGCCAGGGGGGTGAGTAAAATGGGTGAATGATAACCTCTTTTCACCCACCTGATATGAATAGGAAAATCATAGCTGCCATCGCCTATATCTTTCGAGGGCCGGTTTCCATCAGGTGATCCTGAGACGGGACTTCCAAGATCGGTTAAATTATAGCGTTTGCCAAAAAGGGAGATCTGGTCACCAAGGGCTTTAAGGCCGGGAAAACTCGTCTTATCCGGCTGATCAGGATCAAGGCCAAGCCTTTGGGCACGGTGGATCAATGCGGTCGCATCTTTCTGTAACCGACCCAGATCCTCTATCATTTGACTGAAATGTTTCCTTTCACCTTCATCTTGCGTAATTCTGAGAAGTAATACTGTTTTATCACGATGAGTTCTGATCCTGTTTGCCAGTTCCTTTGGAGAAGTAGCCATTTTAAGAACCACCGGCTGGCCCGGAGCTCCTACCTCCATTTCCAGGTAATGCCATACTCCTTCCATATTAAAGTCATCCTTCACTTTTTCCGGGGTGATGGATCTCTCGGGAATTGAAATAGGCTGATCACTCACCTCCCCTATCTTTTCGCCTTGTTCGTCTTTAAATCCCCCACGGACATCACCGGTTTTTTTTGGCATTTTTTCTTTCAGTACACCTTTTACAAACTTTGCCCTGTCAAAACCGGTTTTCTTGAAATTAGCCATTTCACCTAATTTTTCCTTGCTCAACTCATCACCAATATTGTAATCAAAATCAATTGAAACTCCTGCATTTGCTACCGGCCATTTTCCTGAAATAGTTTTATCTACAATATCACCATACAGCACCTCTAATTTAAGTTTGGCTTCCAAACCAAGGGACAACTCACCTGCTAATTCAATGATCCCTTTAATATAATGACGGGATATTTTGGCGCCCTCCTCAGTTTGTTCTCTGATACCCAGAGTTGAGGCAATATCAAAGTAACCCGGGAGGGAGGCCTCCCCGCTGACAACAAGCTCAACCGCACTTACATCAAAGCCCAAATAGGGAAATCGCGTACCAAATCTTGCGGCCACCTTTCCGGAAATGATTACTTTCCCATTCAGTTCTGCAGACAGGTTCAGGCGTGCAGAAACAGAAAGTTCTTTATGGATTTTCGGGTTTGTGGAATAAAGGCCCTGGATGGTGATATCATAAAGCGTAACCGGGCCCAGAATATACTTGTAATAGAGACCGCCGGATCCGGTGATATCCACGCCGCCCGGGAAAAAGTCGGAGGGTGCAATACGGATTGGCCCGAATTTACGTGTCATTTTCGGAGAAACAGGCTTCCAGTCTTCTATGTCTTTGGCTTTCATTAATTCATACCGGGGTTCCAGCCTGATCGTGCCAATAACAGTTATATGCCCTTCCGGATCCAGTACTAATCCGGCCTGCCCGGTAATATAATCTTCACCCTCTTTGTCCCTGATGAGAACAATGTCAAGGGAACCCCACCCAACCATTGTCAGCCGGTCGCCAGATTCATAAAGAGCGGGTAAATAATTGCCACCCTCTTCGTCCTGCGAAGGCAATTGCTGTCGCACCTCCTCCCAGGCTTTTTCTTCCGATGTAACGAGTAATGTAATTTCGGCCTTCTTTATCCGGCTTCCTTTTCCAGTCTCCTTCTCATCTTCCTCTTTGGGTTCATAGCTTGCTTTGCCCCTTATTTCAAGCAGCCCGCTAATATATGAGGCATGCAATGAAGCAGTAATGTTATTGGTGTTCCATTTTTCATTCAGCTGAATATCCGGCAATATTCCTGAAAGACGTGATTGAGTATCCCTTTCTAAAGGCATTTCACTTTTCTCAATTCCATTTACGTTTATCAATAGATTCCCTGACCATGAATATGATTTATTCAGCAAAACGAAAGCCCCGGCAAGAGTCTGCTGGCCGGCAATATCATAATAACCGCCCAACTTAAAGATGAGTTGTCCACCGAAAATGCCATTAATGTAGATAATCCTGTTAAACTGTTCATTGTCATAATCATTGCCAAACACCAGGCCTGTCAGCATACCCTCATTCATTAAAAAGCGCATTGATTCCCTGTTGGCAGCCGTTATCCGCAGTCCCTTAGGTAGTAATGCAATACCTCCATATATAGAGCTGTCGGCACGATCTACACCTACACCCAGATAGGTGGTATCAATTCGCTCCTGTGTATTAAAAGCAGGATGCTCCATTTCCATAAAATGCGGGTCCATTTCATAAGTACCACTTGAAATGTGCCAGCGAACCGGAACATTCCGGCGAGATGCAAGACTGCCATATCTAATATTTATTCTCGGGCCACTTTTTATTTCATCCCTGAACCTGGCGCCGAACAATGGCGCCAGTGACCTGTTTTTTTCGAACCATTCTGCCTTGTAACTGAAATCTTTTATATGGTTGGCAATTAAGGCCGGCGGATTGAATTTTGATTGTCCTTGCAGATCAATGGGGATTGTCAGCATTTGTTTCCTGGCAATATCCTGTTCCCTTTCCAGTCTGTTCCTGATACCCCGCCTGATTAACCGCCCCGCCAGGTACCTGCCTCCCCACACTGCCGCAGGTGCCAGGGGAAGTGCCAGCTGAACATCCGGAGTAGCCGAAGATGAGGATACCGTTTTCTTCCCCTTCAACCCTGATCTCTGCTGCATCACATGTGTGAGCTCATGTGCCAGCAAATGCTGTCCTGCAGAGGTACCGGGATTATATTTGCCCCCATCAAAATATATGTCGGATCCATGGGTAAAAGCATGTGAATGCAGACTTTTATTCATGGCTTGTGCCTCTCTGCCGGTATGAATGTTTACCTTGCTGAAATCAGACCCAAAAGCGGCTTCCATGGATGATCTTGTTGTTTTTGGCAATGGTGACCCTGAGCCACGGGTACCGGAAAGGTGGTTTTCCAATCCGGAGAAAGTTTGTGTTCCCTGGTCCGGTTTAGTTTGCAGTTCGGGTATATCGCCTTCATGCCCCGGTAATTTTCTCTGCACTTTTTCAATTTCACAGTCAGCGCGCTGGCGTTGAATATCCTCACCCGGAAGAGGATTATTGCTTTCAAATATAGATTTAAGCTGCAGGCTGTCTCCTGTAAGGTCCTCATCCTCATATTCCTCTTCATCCTCTTCTTTTCTCTGTAATTTTTCATCCTCTTCACATGCCGTGCATATATTTTGCAAATGATCGTCTTGGATAGTAAATGTCCGGTCAGGCGAATCTTGAGAGGTTCCGGTTTTACGCAGGCTCTGCACTACACTATCGGCCATTTCATCTGCTTCCTGCTCATATTTATCGCCAGGCTGCCCGATTGTTAGTTTGGCTTGTATAACCGGGTAAGTTGTGTATGGATGATCTGGCATGGTTTGCACCACGGTTGAATCCTGTTTTTTAAAAAACGGATCAAATTCACTGTTCCGGCCAAAAAAGCTTTGCCTGTTCTCCCGGGAAAAGAAAGAAGAATTTTGCCTTGCAGCAGTTGACGGTGCTTTTACTTCTGCTGTTCTCATTTCATTTCTGTATCAGCGGTCAATTCATCATTCATCAAATAGTTGTTACTATAAATTTACAAAAAATATGTGTACATATTATCATAACAACATAGATATCCAAATACCCCACAGTCTGTTACAGAACACCCGGTTATTATTCAGTGCCCTCTTCCCTTTCAACAATCGCCTTCTAGTTTTGTTATTCCTTGTAGAATGATCATTAAACAATATAGCCTTCGGCCGGCTTCCTGCGCGGCGAACATGACCTCCCACCGGAGTACTTTCTGATCGTCAAGCCCGGCAACCAGGCACATAAAACAACTGGCACAATGGTCAACAGGCTCATACGGTTCTTTCTTGAAAACAGGCTGGTGGCATGGCTGCTGATGATATTTTTTATCGGCTGGG
>SLGC01000062.1 GCA_007123885.1 Bacteroidales bacterium
CAAAATTTCGTGAAAAAGTTACAAAATTTTGACTGACAGAAGGAACCGCTTCGCTTTAACATTAATTTTTTTCATGCGTCTGTGTGTAATTTTACGCAGAAAAAATTTAATGTATATTTGCCCGTTTAAAAAGATAAATCTCTTTTTATACTCTCAGACCAATTATAATGAAAAAGCTCACAATCTTATTCTGCACCGCCATGTTTGCGGCAACTATCTCTTTTGGCCGGAATGACATTGGTACATCACCTGATCCTGTTGTTGAAAAGATAATAGAGATAGGGCGGACCGATAACCGCACAATGCAGCATCTTGATATACTTACAAACCGCTTTGGAGGAAGGCTTACAGGTTCTGATTCCTATACAAATGCTGCCGAATGGGCTGCCTATAAATTCAGAAAATGGGGAATGGAAGTAGAAATGGATGAAGCCGGGTCGGTACCCGTAGGATTTAACCGCGGCCCCTGGTTTGGAAGAATGCTCAGTGAAGAGGGTATGGTACTTCATTTTGCAACACCTTCATATACCTCCGGCACCAGGGGAGTCCAAAGGGGACATGTTGTAATGGAACCGAAAACAAGGGCACAGTTTGAGAGAATGAAGGGAAGTCTGAATGGCGCCTGGGTCCTTATCACCGGTACCAACAACGGGTGGCCGATCGACATTTCCGGTTATGCACATGACAGGCGTCAGCGGATTATTGAACAAAATGAAGAAATTGAGCGCAAAAACAATGAAATAAGGGCTGAAAACAGAAAACTTTCCGAAAAAGAGCGAAAGGAGCTGCTCACGCCTGCTGACGAGCCTGCCCTTTTTTACAGGGAAATGGTGGAGGCGGGTATACTCGGAATAATCCAGAAAGCACCTGTTCCTATCCGCGCCCTGTATGACCGGCGCAATCTTCCTTATATGACCTTCGACAACCTGCCGGAAATACCGGATATCAAGCTTAACGAACATCAGTATGGTAGAATAGAACAAATGGTAAAGGAGCGGCAGTATTTTCAGCTGGAGTTCGATATAAGAAATTATTTCAGGATGGGTCCTGTAAAATACCATAATGTAATAGGGATCATACCCGGCACCGAATTTCCCGATGAGTACGTGATCATGGGCGGCCACCTGGACGCTTTCTGTGTCGCTGCCGGAGGTGTGGATAACGGGTCGGGTGTATCGCCTGCCATGGAGGCGGCAAGACTTATTATGGAATCCGGTGCTAAACCCAAACGGACAATCCTTGTCTGCCTCTGGGCTGCGGAAGAGTTCGGCCTTCTTGGTTCCAGGCACTGGGTAGAGAAAAACACCGGCAAGCTGGACAGGATAAGCAACATGTTCAACCGTGACAGCGGACCACTGGTGGCAAGCAGCCTCGCGGTCACACCTGCCATGAGAGAGGACATGGAAAGGATCACGGCACCGTTGAATGATATAAATCCTGAATTCCCCTTTGAGCTGCTGGAACATACTCCCCGACGGATGCCTGCATTCCCTTCAAGGACTGACAGCGGGTCTTTTGCTGTGAAAGGTGTCCCGATAATGACATTCGGCCTTGGCGATCCCAAAGGTTATGATTTTGATTACGGAGAGATATGGCACACCGAGCGTGATCTTTATAATATGAGTATCGCCGAGTACCAGGAACATACCTCGATCATTACTGCAATAGTGGTACTCGGCATAGCAAATCTTGATCATCTGCTTCCGCGTGAGGGATACTGGCTGGATAACTAACTTCCCGGTTGCTTCTGCCTGCATCATCATATGACATGAGAATTATTCTGCTCCCGGAAGGTCAAATGAGGGACAGGCATTCTTCCTTATGATGGAATCCTCCTATGACAGGCTGGGAGGCGGGAATTAAAAAAATAGGTGGCTTTTCAATCAATTATATCTAATATACCCGCTTCCCTAAGCAGATAGAAGAAATTCAAAATATCCACCAGATCTGTTTCATATCTGAACTGTGCGTCCAGCATTTTCTTGATATCAAGCACCGACCTCTCTCCGTTAATCAGCCTGGCTGCCTCATGCCGGTCAATACGAGGTCCTGTGGGATACTTCGCGGTTGTTTCATCAGACAGGGATGAAATTTTCTCCGCCATCATTCCCCTTCCCAACTTGAAGCTGCCTTCTGTCAGTTCAGGTACAACTAAAGCTGCTTTTTTCTCGGTCCCGTTAAGTTGAATGATAGCCGGTCCTGTTCCCAAAATTGATGCCCTCATTTTCATTTGCGATTCGAGGGCGTGCAAATGGGCCTTGCCTGCCTGTTCAATTGACCCTGAAAGAGAGTTCAAATGGGCATCGAGAATTCCAGGAGCTGATCCAAGTTCAGATACTGTTGACAGTGTTGTTTTTTCATTTAATATATGCGCCTCAACCAGCCAGATAGCCTTTTTGTAATTTTCAGCAAGACCGTCTGCACCGGATTTGCTGATCATATCAACGGCAATATTCATCTGGTGCCCAAGCCGCCTGGCTGCATTTCCTGCTATTTCACCTGCTATTTTAACTGCCATATCCTCACCGGCATCAGCTATTGTGTATGCAGCTGCAGCACCGATAACAACGGCTCTTTTCAACTGTGTGGGATCAGCCTTGTCAACCAGATCGCCCGATGTATGATACCACTGGTCTGGCCAGGCTATCATCATCACTCCCGGTATACGGACCCCAAACTCATTGAAAACCACATGGTCGGAGGCACCATAATGGGTTTCAATGCTGTAATAAAATGGTTCATCAGCACCGAAGGGCGCCACTATCCTGTGAGGAACAGAGTTCACCTCGCGGCGGTTATGAACCCTGTCCCTGTTTCCCTCTCCTACGAACCTGTAATAATTCTCAACAACATCATTCACGTAATGAGCATTTCCAAAAGTTGTTCTCATAAGATTGAAATGAGCATTATGCAAAGAGAGCCACTCCCCTACCATATCCATATTAATATTGCAGAAAGCATCTTTAATTTCGTCAAAATTCATATCCACCCATGGCCGGGTACCAATGAATTCCGGTCCCCAGAAGAACCTGATGCTTCTTTTGGGGCGTGGCAACCTTCCTTCTTCAATAAGGGTATGCAGCACTCTTGCCACCTCAAGTATGGCAGCACCTCCTGATTTATTGTCGTTAGCCCCCTGCTTGACCAGTCCCTCGAAAATATGTGCGGAAAAGATCACGGCCGTGGCATCAGGGTCTTCTCCGGGTATTACCGCCTCTACATTCTGCAATTCGTAAGGCTCAAAACTGGTCTCAACCTGCGCATGCACTTCTATCCTTTCTCCTCTCAACAGCCTGTCCCTTAAAAACTGTCCTTCCCTTATGTTCATCTGAAATGCAAAATCCTTCTCGACCGGTTGATTATCCTGATCATACACCTGCCTGATATAGCCTTCCGGGATCTGCAGAGGATCAAAATAATTCCTTGAACCACTGATGGCAATTACACCAACCGCCCCCCTGCTTACCGCATTTGCATGAAGACGTCCCACATGTCCGTGGGCTACTGCAATCTTTCCTTTAATATCCCGGCTTAAGATCTCTTCAGCAGTTCCCTGGCCGACCCATATAAGTTCAGCTTTTACATCGGCATTTTTGCTGCCCTGTACAAGCTGAAAAGCATTATCGCGATACGAGATCAGCTTCTGGCGACCGGGAGAAATTTCCCATATCTCACCTTTAATTCCATTCCAGGTTGTACTGCTTCCTGCCGGCACCCTCACGATTTTTGCCCCGGGAATACCATACCATCGAAGCTTGTCATATATATAGGCGGATTCATTAAAAGTGGATCTGTATTCCTCCGGTCTCCGGTTCCTGGTATAACCTCCGGTTTCCATAATTGTGTTAAAGGCAGTTTCACCGGAAGCCTCGCCAATTATTTCGTTCATCAGGGTTTCCGGCAATAAGGTCCAGTAGTACCAGGGAGTATACTGACCATGACAAACGGATCCGGTGCAAATCAGGATCACGATCAAAATCAAATTAGCAGTTTTTCTCATACTTGAATGAATTAAATTGATTGCAAATATGACTGTTTTTTTTAAATGTACATGAATTTCCCATCAGTTAAAAATCCAACATTGAGCAATGCATTACATGAAAAATCGACCTTCAGGTCAAATTTTTTTATCCGAAATTACACACACGGATGAAAAAATTTTATGGTAAAGCGAAGCGGTTCCTTCTGGCCGTCAAATTTTGTAACTTCTTTATGAAATTTTGACTCTTGTGTTTTTACAGGAGAAATATTCATTATTAGTTCCCTCATTATAGTTTGTTACTGAAATTATTCCTTTTATGCTATCGTAAGATTATTTGAATAATTTTTTATATTCTTGCATTTCATTACTTTATTACCCTTATATAAGCTTGTTTGATTTCAGTAATATGAAGAGACGGAGTAAGCCAACCAAAATAGAAAGAAATAAAAAAAGTTCCGCCAGCCTGGTAAAAATTCTCAGGAAATATCATAAATGGCCGGCACTTGTAATTTCATTCTTTCTGTTGCTTTTTGCTGTTTCCGGCATAATCCTGAATCACCGCAGTTTTTTTTCTTCTGTCGATATACCGCGAAACTGGCTTCCCTCCGAATACAGGTATTACAATTGGAATCTTGCCGCAGTAAAATCTTCACTGAATATAACTGCCGATAGTGTATTTATATACGGAAATATAGGTGTATGGCTCACTGATGCCGGATTCTCCGGATTTTCTGATTATACCTCAGGTTTTCCTGCAGGTGCCGATAGCAGGAAAATATTTTCAATGCTGGAAACAGCAAACGGTCATATATATGCCGGAGCCCAGTCAGGCCTGTACAGGCTGGACCGGAATAACAGTTTCTGGGAGCAGGTTTCTATTCCGGTAAATGAAAAAAGGGTGGCGGGAATGACTCAGAAAAATGACAGTATAATAATAATGACCCGCTCAAATTTGCTGATTGCTAAGGATTGTGATAACCCGGATTTCAAACTCATCACTCTTCCCCCTGCAATCAATGATGACCAGATGGTATCACTCTTCCGGACCCTGTGGCTAATCCACAGTGGTAAAATATTTGGTGCTGCGGGCAAGATCTTTGTCGATATAATGGGTCTTATTTTGATATTTTTGATTTTCAGTGGATTATTGCATTATTTTGCCCCCGGGCTCTTAAAGAGGGTTTCTGGACTGCCGGCCAGATCAAAGATAAAAAGGGTTAACAGGGTTTTCATTAAATGGCACAATAAGCTGGGCTCTATGGCAATATTCTTTTTTTTAATTATCACAATTACCGGGATGTTTTTGAGACCGCCGCTGCTGATCTCAATTGTACGCACAAAAGTACCTGTATTAAAGAACACATGGCTTGACAATCCAAATCCATGGTTCGACAAATTAAGGGATATTATCTGGGATGAGGAGCGCCAAATATTCCTCTATTCCACCTCTGAAGGAATTTATTACTCCGATCCCCATTTTTCAGCCGGGCTGATTCCTTTTCCTGTAGAGCCGCCTGTAAGTGTAATGGGTGTCAATGTTTTTGAAAAATCCGGATCAGGAGAATTTATAGTTGGTTCTTTTTCCGGCATATACAGATGGGTGCCTGAAAAAGCTGAAGTCAGGGATTATATAACCGGTCACCCGGTTACCAGTGTGCCAGGTTTAGCCTCTCCATTTGGCTCTCTTCCGGTAAGTGGCAGGCTGGAATATAATGGTGGTGAGGTCATTTTTGATTATGCAAGGGGAGCTATGGTTATACCCGGTTCTATGAGTACCAATACCGATGACAGTCCGCAAACCGTTCTCCGGCATGCAAATCCGTCCGGACACAACCCCGGATCCGGACTGGCCGGGCAACATGAACCAGCACAGGTTTCAAGAAAAATGGCAGCCGGATTCACTGGGGATAGGAGCAGATTTGAGGGTTCACCACATGGTTTTATGCCCATGCCGGAAATAGTAAAAGAAAACAGCCCCCTTCCCTTATGGAACCTGGCGCTCGAAGTTCATACCGGAAGGATCTTCTCACCGCTTGTTGGCGACTTTTATGTCCTTTATATTCCGGTTATGGGAATTGTAACACTGGTAGTACTTATAACCGGATTGCTGATATGGGTTAAGAAAAAAAGACGAAAACCGGTTTTGCCTGATGCATTTAAGCCTTAAATCAACCTGTTTAAATAGAGCAGACAAGATTATGGCATGTTAACGCAGAGTAAAATAGATGGCAAGATGCAACTGACCTTGTCAGGTGTTAATGAAGCCTGGCCGGTTTTACAGAAACCGGGCATATGGCAAAATGCCTGTTATTGAATGAAATACCCTTCAATCACCTTAACCGGTTCACGGGATGAAGTTCCCGCTGCCCTTATCCTTCTTGAACCCGGGTCCTTCCAGAGAATAAGATCATCTCCCACTCTCAATGCGATACCTCCCCTGGCATCCAAAAGCTTTGCATTGTGCAGGACATTGTCAAGATGTGACTGGTCTTTAATGCCTCTGTTTTCAACCATTCTCAATGCACCGCCCCCGGTTCGCTGAAGGTCCCTGAACGGAGGCATTGACCCGGGATCTTCTTCACGATCAACCAGGAGCACTGTCACAAATCTTTGAGAAACGGCAGGATCGGTAGTAGAGGCTATCAGATGAAACTGGTCGGGAGCCGTTTCGGCGTCTATTACCGCCGGGTCAAACCCGGTATGCTGCCTGAATTCAAGATTGCCGGGCGTAAGGAACCTGGCTGTCAGCCTCGCATTACCCGAGGTGCTGACAACCACATTGTTTTTTGTGTCCACCTGCATCTCATTCATGGCATGGAGCAACCACTGGTATGTCGACTCCTGACCGGAACTCTTGAGATCATCTATTATAACAAAATAACCGGGGCGGACAAAAAGTACATGACGGTGAAATTTTCCCAGCCTTCCGTCGTATGCCTCTGTTGCATCACCCACTGTATATACATAGCTTCCATGCTCCTGGTATTCAATTATCTCTCCCCTTGAGCTCCGTTGCCTCGGAACCTGTCCTTCATTGTCAACAAGTATACTGTTATGTGCTTTTGTTTGCCATACCCAGTCCCTGTGATGGGGCGAACCATATGAGCGGTAATACCCGCTGCTTATTGCCAGTGGTTCCCTGAAGGCTTCGATTATGAAAGCATTCTGGCTGGCATGGTTGTGGCTGATGGCCCCGAAGGGATTGCTTTTAAAAAGCATCATTACATTGTTATCAGGATCTGACATCTGACTGTGCATTGCTACCAGTCCGACATCATAAAAAACCCGGGATTGGGGAAGGTCATCCGGAGGAATTGCTTCAATTTCCGGATTGAAGATCCTCGCGGCTTTCCTTCCGGAAGGCATTGCATTGATCTGCTCGGCATGCCACCGGAAATATGGATTATCATAAAGGTTTGACAGCATATAGGTAATAAGACCAGCAGCAACACCGGGGGGAGTCTGTGCACCGTCACCATAAGCTCCTGTCGGACGCTGCGGATAGGCAGCATACAAGCCATAATAACCTGTATTCTGGAAAAAGGGTTTATTCTTCAGTGGTATCCCGTAATAATCAAGTTCATGAACTACCCGGATCATCCTGCGCATATAGGAACTCCAGTAACTTATCCCTTCATGCCATCCGCCCTCATCCCCTCCCCATGCCGGGTAGGTGCTCCATAAAAGCCTGAGGGTATAATCAAGCCACTCTTCAGCTTCAGGCGCCTCATGGGCGAGGACAATACCACCTTCAATGGCAAATCCTACCATACGACCGGGATGACTTGTGAACGGGCGGCTTTCCATATTTCTTGCACGGTGCACGTCCCGGTTGATCTGTACCATCCTGGCAGTAAGTACCTCCTTGCACAGGTTGCGTTCTTCTTCAGTAAGTACATCATATATCCAGTCGAAGACAGGGGTTGCATTTTCAGCTATATCCATACCAAGTTCAGTGGGCCAGATGGTACTTGAGGGACCTTCCACATCCCAGGTCATAAAATGCATAAGCCGGCGCCTGGCCTCATGGGCATAACGATTATCGCCTGTGTAAAGCCAGGCAAGGGCACTTGTCACCATCCTTTGAGTATAGGGACGCATACTGCGCCAGGCCTCATTATAGATATCCAGAAAATCTTCTTCGGGCCATGGATCGGGTTCTTTAAACAGAGGTTCATTCATGCCGAGTATCCTTTCAGCCTCTTCTACGACCCTTTCTGTAAGTTGAGAATATCTGCCTTCTGTATCTGTCCGGATATCATTTACAAGTTCCGGACTAAAGTAAAGGCGGGGACGATGTTTTGGGATCCTTGATATGAATTCCCGTGCCGTAACAAGAGAGAAGGAAATCGCTGATTCGGGGATTTCAAACCTGTAAGTACGGCTGAAATGATCATCATTGCCATCATTGTAACCATAACGCCAGTACCAGACTCCGGGTTCCATAATCTCCCCGGGAACATGTACGGTCATATCAAGATCACGTATCGTTGTGGTACGTGAAGGCCTGAATCTCCCGGACCTGGAATATTGCACGATATGCCGGTCAGCTCCTTCAACCGGAAGCCATATGAATGCAGGTGGATTTGTTGCTATAACTTCATTGTCAGCTGGTGAGTAATTAATCTCGGCCAAAGTTGGTGTACGGTCAAAACCCTGTGAATGGACGAAACCCGGTAATGTTGCCCATAAAAATAGTGTGAGGATAAAAGCTTTACTCGCAGTATTCCGGGAAACCCGGAGTTTACAATTAGATGCCGGTTTTTTCATTTATTCGGATATTTTGAAATGATTGTTCTGCAAAATAATGAATTTACTATTGTTTTTGACTGACCCGAGGCAAGCCTGCGGGGAATTGCTGAAAAATTATTGCCTGGTGTGACCGTAAAATATGATGTTTTTTATTTGACCCCGGGGCTGAGCCTCAGGGGATCCTTTCCACTAAAATGTTATTTAAATGAGCAAAAGTCCTTACAAAAAAATAATCCAAAATTTGTTAATTTAATTAAACCTGAGAGATCCAAAAAACCGGGGCAGGTGAAAATCAGGAACATCATTTTCAACAGGAGCCCAGGTTATATAATGCGGATTGGAGTTATTTACAGCTATTTTATACAAGTTGGCCATCCAGATCACCCCTTTTTCCGGCAAATCGATTTTCGCATATTTCCCGAGCATATCCAGGGGTATCCTGCATTCCACCGTCCACGTTACCGGATCCTCTATTTCAGGAACATTCAAAGCCGGCAGTGAATGAGCTATTTCGATTTTTGCTATGTCATCAGGATCGAGTTTAATAAACTGTTTCCTGGGTATTAAATTATAATGCATCAGTGGAATACCTCCGCAATTCACCTCCAGGTTAAAATATCTTTCAGGATAATTCATATCGGGTGCAAAAAAGAATTCCACACATGAATCTTCCCAAACAGGATCATTGATATTTTCGTTCATGCTTAATACATAACGGTCCTTTACCCTGAAAATAATATAAATATAGTTTTGATCATACATGATCCTGGCTTCGGTCAATGGCCGGAAACGGGGCATTTCCCCCATATAGTTGTTTATCACCACTGCCTCCCTCTTAGCCCAATGAGGTTTATCCCATCCGGCATCTGTATCAACGGGCTGCTCCGCCCTTAAGATGTTGTATTCATATTTCATTACAAACGGATTGATTATTGGAATTGGAACACTAAAATAATTAAATTCATGGAAACAAGGCAACCTATTGATCTGAACACGGAGCTGGAAATGCTAACAACCGCAAAGTTCAATCAGATTGCCCGGGGTGCCTTCCGGGAAGACCCGGGTTATTTACGGCTGCCTGCTTTCTGTGGAGTTGTCCGATTGGTCTCGTTATTTCCGGCTGGTTGTCGTTATATGCTGACAGGCAGTCCTGACCAGATTGTTTTTTGAATTTGCCTGTTCTCATCATAATTTTCTGGTTACCAGCAGATCCAGCGACCATCTGCCTCCCCCCTTAACAAGCAGGAACAAACTTCCGAGCCACATTGACATATCGGTACGCATCTCATGGGCCATGCTCCAGAAACCGTAAGTTTTCAGATCCCTCAAAATAAAAGGCCCGAAACTTTCACCGAAAGCTATGGGAATTTTTGTAACAACAATTGCAACGGTCATATTAATGATCATTGCAAGAGCAGCCGCCCTTGTAAGTAGACCTGCAAGGATGGCAATGCCGCAGAGGATTTCAAACACTCCTACAAATGATGCAAAAAATTCGGGATTCGGAAATCCCATTCCTTCAAACCTTCCGGGTCCGCGCAGCTCCGGGTAGAGAAATTTCTGGATCCCTTCCGATAAAAATACCCATCCAACCATTATCCTTATTAGCAGTGTCGTTTTTTCAGTTCCGGTTTGAAACATCTTTTTAATATTCATCCGTAATTAATTTAATTAGCTGACCTGATGGGTCTTCCCGTGACCTGTTTTGACTTCGTCGATATCACATGCAATCCGGATTTCGACCAAAGGTCAAAATATCATTATGGACGATTCATTTTTTTACGTTTCAATATTTCAGTAAGATAAATGAAGATAGTAAACAATTATATCAAAATATAGTTTATCTGATGAAATCATACCAGAATACCACCTGTGCTGGGACATTATCCGAAATAAGATAGTATTCATGGAATTCTTACTTGTTGCCATCGTCGCTTTCGGATCAGCAATGCTAACTTTTTTTTCCGGATTCGGATTAGGTAAAAGACTGATGCCGGTTTTTGCCATTTTTTTCCCTGTCGAAATAGCTATTGCCCTGACTGCAATTGTACACCTTGCAAACAATCTCTTCAAAATGACATTGATCTGGAGATTTATAAATAAAAGAGTATTCGTAAAGTTTGCACTTCCTGCATTGGTAACGGCATTTTTGGGAGCAATGATCCTGAATCTTATCAGCCGTGACATAATAATATTCACTTACAGTATCGGGGGATCAACATACCAGGTAACTATTTTAAGGCTGGTCATCTCATTGTTGCTGATAACATTTGCCATAATGGAACTTGACAGAAGGTTTGAAAGATTTTCTATGGGAAAAAAATATCTTCCCCTTGGAGGTGCTTTATCCGGTTTTTTTGGAGGATTATCAGGGCACCAGGGTGCGCTGCGTTCAATGTTTTTACTCAGGGCAGGTTTGCGAAAGGAGGGATTTATTGCAACCGGCATCGCCGCTGCTACTCTGATAGATATTTCAAGGGTTGCAGTTTACGGAACCTCTTTTTTTCAGGACTATATTGCTGAATCCGGTGCTGGTTCACTTATTTTGCTCACAACAGCTGTTATTGCAGCGTTTGCCGGATCCCTGACGGGACGAAGGCTTCTTGCAAGGATTAAAATGCAGTGGGTCAGAAAAATAGTAGGTTATATGATACTAATACTGGCTTTATTGATCGGGGCAGGAATTATTTAGTATTTTTAATTAGTAAGAATTGACATTGATAACATGTATTTGATCGTAGATGACCGTATATTGATTTTGTGAAACTTCAAAAACATTTATCCAAATGGAACGGAACAATATCCTGAACATCCCCAATATGCTGGGTTTTTACCGCATACTTGTTTTTCCCCTGGTTTTATATTTTGCACTTTCGGGCCGCCAGTCCCTTTTTGCCATATTCCTCACCATAAACTTGCTAACTGACGTAATAGACGGATTTGTTGCCAGGAAATTCAATTTGGAATCTGATTTTGGAGCCAGACTGGATTCCATTGCTGATAATGTGACTTACTTGCTTGCATTTGTTGGAATATTCGTTTTCAAGCTTGAGGAGTTCCTTCCTCACCTGTTCAGTTTCCTGATTTTTATCGGGTTCATGTCTTCAACCCAGATAGTCTCTCTTTTAAAATTCGGCAGATTTCCCAGTTTTCACCTCTATTCAACCAAAATAGGGGGATATATACAGGGAGCATTTTTTATAGTGCTTTTCACTTATGGTTTTGTCACTCCATTTTACTATCTGATGATCTCATGGGGCATCATGTCAGCCCTGGAACATGTTATAACACAATTTATTATCCCCAAAATGCGGTCAAATGTGAAAGGTCTTTACTGGGTGCTGAAGGAAAAAAACAGCCACCCTGCGGATCCGGGCACCCAATACAGAGGCAACCATTTAAAAGTTAAACAAA
>SLGC01000056.1 GCA_007123885.1 Bacteroidales bacterium
GGGTTTCATCTACAGGAGTAAAATGATCGGCATTAATTTTCAGGCGATGGCCGTTTATTGTTTTGCTTCCTTCACCGGCAAGGTTGAAAAATGCATGGCTGGTAAGATTGATAACCGTTTTCCGGTCTGTTTCGGCAGAATATTCTATTATAAGCTCATCTTCATGGCTCATGGAATATTTTACTTTTATCTTCAGGTTTCCCGGGAAGCCTTCTTCCAGATGGGGCGATAAATAAGTCAGCTCCAGTGAACTTTCATCCGGTTGAAATGCATCCCACACTACATTATGCAGCCCGCCCGGTCCGCCGTGAAGACTATTCGGACCGTTATTTACTTCAAGCTGATATTCCTGCCCGTCAATTGAGAATTTTCCTTCTTTTATCCGGTTCCCGTACCGTCCTATCAGTGCGCCGAAATATGGTTCGGAGGAATCAAGGTATTCATCAATGCTGTGATATCCTGCAACAATATCATCATAAATACCATCGCGGCCGGGAACCAGCAGTGTAACAATCCTGCCGCCGTAGTTTGTAATATCTGCACGAATACCCGATTTGTTTTGGATAGTATACAGGTTGATTTTCTTTCCGTTCAACACCTTTTCGAATTTTTCAGGTGACGGATAATTGAAACCTTCAGCAATTTTCATTTCATTGGATTTACAGGAGTTATTAAAAATTACGGTTAACAACGGAAATATAATTATTATAAAATATTTTCTAAGTATCATGGTGATGGATTTAGAAATTTATAATTAAATATAAAAAAAATCGCTTAAATCAGGCCATCCAACCGATTCTTGCTGTGAACCGCGAATTTTTTAAACGCAGATACCTGTCGCTCAAACCTCGCAAGCACATTGCCGCACCTAAAAGATGAGGGTATACCGGTCTCACATGCAGCCAAATTCCTTTTTTCTGAAAAACCCGTCCCCCTCAGGAAGCGGATATTTTTCGAATATCCTCCTGGCTCGTTAATATCCTGGAGGTTTATTTTTTTAACATATTCCTGATCTGCAGATTTATTTTTCTTACCTGATCACGGTCAACTTTTATCCTTTTTCTGTCATAAGTCATTAATCCATTCACTTCTATTTCAACATCGGTGATCTGTGTATAAACAGCTCCTGATAAACCGGATCCGATAAATTTTTTCAGATCTTCGGCATATTTTATATATTGATCAGTCACTTCCTGGTCTGTTTTATGCTGTACATAGCCCCAGTTCCTGTCCTTTTCCCATAAATGACCTTCCAGAGCCAGCCCGATACCTCCAAATTCGCTCAATACTGTTGGGCGGTGCGGGTCGTAGAAATCGAATCTTGGATGCGGATAATTATGGATACCGAGGATATCGCCTGCGGGAAAATGGTTTCCTCCGCTGGCGGGCAGTACTAGCCTGGATGGATCATATTGCTTTGTCCACTCAGTTATTTCAACGGTTTTAAATTGTCCCCACCGCTCATTAAACGGGATCCAGGTCACTACAGAAGGATATGAATAAAGATAATCGATAATCTCTTTCCACTCTTTCCTGAAATTCGCCTCTGATTCGTGACTTCTTTGATATTCTGTCCCATTGAAATATTGCCATCTCTGCCACTCCGGATTTCCATCACCACTGGGCATATCCTGCCAGACCAGAATACCTGCGCGATCACAATGAGTATACCACCTTGCGGGTTCAACTTTTACATGTTTGCGTATCATATTGAAGCCAAGATCTTTTGTTACCTGGATATCATATAAGAGTGCTTCATCCGAGGGGGCGGTATACAGTCCGTCAGGCCACCATCCCTGGTCAAGGGTACCCAGGGGAAAAAAATCCTGGTTGTTCAGTTGCATCCTCATAATACCCTGTTCATTCCTGGATGTTGAGATCTTGCGCATGGCAAAATAGCTTTTGATCCGGTCAGTGGCTTTACCGTTACTGTAAAGGATCAGCTCCATATCATATAAAAACGGAGATTCCGGGCTCCATAATTTCCGGTCATTAATATGTACATTTAGTTTTGTTCCAATGGCGGCCTTTTCATTTGCAATTAACCTGTTGCCATCGAATATGCTGACTGTCACATAATCACCGGGTGCCGTATTATTTGCAGATACATCGATACTTATCCTGCTTAAGTCAATGTCGGGTACAGTCCTTAAACTTGCTATATGTGTTTTTTCCACAGGTTCGATCCAGACAGTTTGCCATATTCCGGTAACTGAAGTATACCAGATACTCCGTGGTTCGGTCACCTGTTTCCCCCTTGGTTGGAATCCCTGATCTGCGGGATCCCATACCCTCATTCTAAGTTTCTGACTTCCTGCTTTGTTCAGATATGGGGTAATATCAAAATGAAAGGGGGTATATCCACCTGTATGCGAACCTATCAGGATATCATTTACCCACACTTCGGTTTGCCAGTCCACCGCACCAAAATGGAGAAGTATATTTTTGGTTTCCCATCCGGATGGTATGGTGAAATTCCTTTCGTACCAGAGGACTTTTTCTTTCCCCACATCGGCGCCGACTCCCGAAAGGCTTGATTCTACGGGAAAAGGAACAAGAATTTTCCCGTCATATTTTGATGGTGCCGGATGGTAAACCGGAGTTATTGCATAATCCCACAGACCATTGAGGTTTTGCCACTCGTCCCGTTCCATTATTGGCCTGGGATATACATTCCAGACATCATCGGGTCTGATGTTTTCTCCCCAGCCGGTCTTGATTTTGTCGCCTGCATGCTGCCATTGACCGGCAACCGCCGAAAAGACAAACAAAAGGAGGGCAGTTGCCAATGATTTTTTTACTTTTAGTATTCTCATTATTTCGATATTTAAAAGGGACTCATTTCATGCTCATCAGAACTATGATCTTTTCGGTCAAGTTAAACCCGAAAAGTATTACTTCCAAATTTTTCAAAAAAAAAGCGAACGGTAAGAGATCTGCCTGATGGATGGCCAGGCCGCCCTGGAGGCAGGAGTGGTTCAGGGTTGGGGATGACCCGGATGATACCCACAGGCATATCTTGATCCGGGATGGCATTCCATGCGTATGCTTTTGAAAGATATGGCTGCTCCGGTCTGACAATATGTTTCCAGTTATCTCAGTTAAAAAGAGGGTGGATCCGGGATGTCATATTAAAAAAATACAACTTATATTAAGAACTAACATTCCTTGATCAATTTTCAGTGATATTTCCATGAAGTATGAAAGGTCACAAGTTATTGCTGTAATAACCTGTCATGCAAAAATATAATTCGCATTGCTAAATATTATTAAAAATTGTAAAATATGCTAAAGAAAATGCTCAGGTTATTGACTTGTATTAAATTATTCCTTACATTAGGCTTGAAAAAATCTCTGAATATCTGCAATATAGCGCCTCTGTTTCTCAGTTAGTATTATAAATTTGGTAAGACGTGAATAAAAGAGCCTGAGAATGTCTCAACATTTTCAGGAATGTCTGGCTTAACAAGGTTTGAAGACCGTGAAGCCGCTATGTCCGGGCCATATCGTTAATAAATCGAAGCTGCTCTGACTTTATATTAAAAAGATACTTCTCTTAATTAATTATCAAAAACCGTAGCCTATGAAAAAAAAGAGCCGGAAAATGGGTCGACATTTTCCGGCTGAAACAGATCAAATTAATTAATCAAAACCTGAAAGTCATGAACAATTATGTTTAACCTGTAATCATTGCAAATCTATGAAAACTAAACCTTTCTATCCTGACATTTTTTATCTGAAAAATGTTAAAAGACTCTGTTTAAGTATTGGCATTATCTTGTTTTCCGTTTTTGCCGGACTTGCGCTTGATTCACCTTCAGGTGAATTGCAGCAGCAGTTAACAATTACCGGACAGATAACCGATGCCAATACCGGAGAACCTCTGCCCGGTGCCAATATCGTAATTGCCGGAACCACTACCGGTACTGTAACCGGAGTTGACGGCCAATACAGCCTGACAGTGCCCGGAGCCAACACGGAGCTTGTATTTTCCTTTGTGGGTTATACCACACAGAGAATTATCGTGGGAACCCAGCGGATAATAAATATTTCCATGGAACTCGATGTGGCTGCTCTTGAGGAGATCGTCGTTATCGGCTATGGTACCGTTCGCCGAAGCGATCTTACAGGAGCTGTTTCACAGGTCAGCTCTGCTGATTTTGAAAGGGTTCCCGCTACCACTGCCCTAATGTCAATACAGGGAAGGTCTCCCGGGTTGCGGATTGTGCCAAATTCAGGAGAACCCGGCGCTTCTGCCAGTATACGCGTCAGGGGCGAACAATCTATAAGCGGAACCAATAACCCGATATTTGTCATCGACGGGGTTATTTCCACAAATATAAATTTCCTTAACAGCGAGGACATAGAATCGGTCTCGGTCCTTAAAGATGCCTCGGTGGTAGCCATCTATGGAGCAAGGGCTGCCAATGGTGTTATACTTATCACCACCAAAAGGGGTACTGCACGGCAGGAACCCTCAATAACATTCCATACCTACCAGGGAATCCAGCAGCAAAGCAATTTACGGCTTCAACTGCTGAATGCCGACCAGTGGCTTGATTTGTGGGCAGAAGCGTATGATAATGCCGGTATAACAAAGCCCTGGGATGACCAGGTACTTGGCATGTACCAGGGAGTTGATACCGACTGGCTGGGAGCTATAATGCGTACCGGCATGTTGTCTAACTATAACCTGTCAATATCCGGAGGCACAGATGTTTCCAACTATTTTGTTTCAGCAGCTTATCTTAACAACCAGGGTATGGTGCTCGGCATGAACCATAACAGGCTCAACCTGAGGCTTAATTCCGATCATACTGTAAGGGACTGGATTAAGTTCGGGAACTCCCTTAATGTTTATTCTTCCGGTCAGGATGGTTCAGTCGGCCAGTACACCAGGGCGCTTCAGAAGGTTCCTATTACCAGGATGTACGAAGATGACGGCAGCTGGGGAAGGATAAGGAACACCGCACTTGAGCATATGCATGGAAATTCCAACTGGATGGTTGAAAACATGCAGAACAGGTTTGAGAACAAGGGTCTGATGGGCAACCTCTATCTTACCCTCTCACTGATGGAAGGTTTATCTTTCACCGCACGCGGTAACCTCGAATGGAACAACGATTACCGTACAAGTTTTGCCGGGGGCATAGATCCCGCCACTCTATGGGAAGGCAGCACAACAAATACCATCAGCAAGGACAACCGGGAAACGCTTCACTGGATTACCGATTATATGCTCGATTTCAACCGCAGTTTCGGGGAGGTTCATAATGTTTCTGCCCTTGTTGGGTATTCACTTGAGGAGCAAACTTATGAACGGCTTCAGGCAAACAGGGCAGGAACCCCTAACAATGAGATACGTTTTCTGAGTGCCGGCGACCCTGCTACGCAGTTCAACACCAATACCTATTCAGACTGGGCCTTTGCATCAATGTTCAGCAGAGTGGGTTATACATTCGATAACAAGTACATCCTTTCAGCAACTGTAAGGCGTGACGGAACATCACGTTTGCATGAGGATCACCGGTACGGGGTTTTTCCCTCTGTGGCGGTAGCCTGGAGAATAGCCGAGGAGAGTTTCCTTCAACCGGTTGACTGGCTTAATGAACTGAAATTACGCGCAAGCTGGGGTGAAACCGGGAATGCACTAAGTGTAAGCACATACGGGACAATTGCATCCCTTTCTGCCAGGAATTACCCTATGAACCAGCAGCCCTCACAGGGTTATACAATGGCATCGGCAGTCAACACCGACCTGAAATGGGAAAGTACTGAAAAGAAAAACATTGGTCTTGATATTACAGTGTTGAATAACAGTACCTACCTTATAGCAGATGTCTATATTGAAGATACCCGCGATCTTCTTTTTACACAGCCTATACCTCTTTCCACAGGTCTTACAGGAAGTCCTTTTATAAATGCGGGACACATACGAAATACAGGGATAGAACTGGAACTGGGGTTCAGGAGAAGAGCGGGTGACTGGTATTACAGTGCAAGTGCCAATCTGCACCATTTTAAAAACGAGGTAATCGATCTTGAAGGAAGAGATCTGAGGACTTCAGGAATTGTAGAGGGATATCCGCTGCGCTCATTCTTTGGCTACAGGTCCAACGGATTGATACTGACACAGGCTGACCTGGATAATAACCCCCATTTTTCAGGAAAGAAGATAGGAGATATCTGGCTTCTGGATGTCGACGGCCGTGAGGATGGCCAGCCAACAGGACAGCCCGATGGCGTTGTTAATGCCAATGACCGTGTTCTTCTTGACGGAAGGTATCCTAATCTGATGTATGGGGCTATGGGTACCCTGGGCTACAGGAACTGGACTTTGCAAATGCAGCTGCAGGGTATACAGGGTGTAAAAAAAGATATCAGGGGAGGAACTAACCTTGGTGTTCTGAATTATTTTACCATGTGGGCGATGAATCACGATGTTCTTCTTCTGGACCGTTACCATTCCACAAAGAATCCCGGCGGCTCATATCCAAGGGTAGATAAAGCGGACTCAGGCAACAACATGCTGTTTTCCGATTTCTGGCTGAGGGATGCATCTTATCTGCGGATAAGCAATGTTAACCTTAATTATGACGTTCCTTCGACCGTAACAGACCGGATGGGTATAGGCCGCCTTTCGGCATATATGAGCGTGCAGAACCTCTATACTTTTACCGGTTTCTATGGCCCGGAGGTAGATTCAAACGCTGATGTTCTGACCGGTGTGCCTCAGCCAAGAACATGGACAATGGGTCTGCAGGTAGCCTTCTAAATCATAACATAACCATATAAAATTCAGAAATATGAAAAATAATATCATATATTACCTGTTGGCTATATTAATAATCGGAGGAATATCTTTATTTACTTCCTGTGCTGAAGACGAGTTCCTGAATCGTTATCCACTGGATACTCCTTCGCCTGAAGTGTTCTTTGTCAACGAGGCATCCGCAAGGATGGCAGTAACAGCAGCCCATGAACCATGGAGAAGAAGCCACCATGCCTATCGGCGCGATCTTGTAATTATGAGTGATGCTATATCGGATGATGCCTACTGGAGGCCATCGCGTGCGGCTTCAATATCCTTCTCACAGTGGCAGATCCATTCAGGTGACGGGACTGCTCAGGGTTACTGGCAATTCGCTTTTGAGAGTGTAAATGCAGCAAATTATGCAATACATAATATCCCGATACTGCTTGACAGGGGACTTACCCAGGCACAAATTGATCCCTATATTGCCGAGGCACATTTTATGCGTGGTTTTTCCTATATGTTCCTGACCACATTTTTCGGCGATGTGCCTCTGCATGACCGTCCCCGTTCATCGTTCGATGAATTTGATCAGCCCAGGGCTCCTGTAGCAGATATATACAGGCAGATTATAGAAGATTTTACCATTGCCAGGGATAAGCTTCCTGATACGCAGCCTTCAGCATTTACAGGGGCACCTGTAAAAGCAGCGGCTGCCGCTTATCTTGCCAAGGCATATCTGTACAACAGTCAGTATGCGGAGGCAGAGACAGCAGCCCGCTCAGCAATATCCATTGCAGAGGCAACCGGCTATGCTCTTGTAGATGATTATGAATCAATATTCACACACGAGAATGAAGGTAATCCGGAGCTGCTGTTTTACATTCAGTTTATTGACAATAACAGGGACTTTGGCAATAACTACATGATCCAGAGAATATGCCGTAACGCCCCTCCTGAATTTATCCATGTATATGGTATGGCGGGTTGGGGTTATGCCCTGCCTACCCGCGACCTGTTTGATGCATTTGAGCCCGGTGATCCGAGACTCGATGCTACTATTCATTATCCAGGCTCGATATACGGTATTTATAGTGCAGGTACTCCGTTCACATATTCCCACCGGATTTATAATGAACAGGGCGAGATTGAGACATATGAGAAGGCCTATACCGATGGTGATCCTATTGATTACGATTACCGATGGTCAGAAACCGGAATGAATGTAAAAAAATCAACCCGAAATGTAGCGCATCTTCAGGATGTGTATTCCGATGGTCTGGATGTACCCCTTATGCGAATGGCAGACCTCTACCTTATTCTTGCGGAAGCACTTGCCGAGCAGGGAAAGGATGAGGCACTGGTATGGGTAAACCACGTACGCGCCCGTCCATCTGTCAATATGCCACCCAAAACAACGGAAGACGGCACCCTGCGGGATCTGGTAAGACATGAGCGCCGGGTTGAGCTAGCAATGGAAGGACAGCGCATATGGGATCTGCTGAGATGGAGAATTATGAAAGATACTTTTGGTGACGGCGACAGGGTCAAGAAGCATTTCTTTGCCGACTATATCGATGACCAGTTTACCAGCTATGAAATGCCTGCACTTGGCAATTATCCCGGAGATCTTGTTTTACTTCCGATCCCACAGATAGAGATCGACAGGAATTCACAAATCACAACAAACAATCCGGGCTATTAAACTTACAACAGATTCCCGGTGCCTCAAGGGTACCGGGAATCTGTTTTTTATATCTCCGTATTTCTTTAACAAATCCTGATTTATTGGAACAGGAAGAGAATCTGTTAAAAAATTAGCCTCTGCAGCCGGAAGTGTGAAGGCTGCTCGATGGAAACTCCCGACCACTACTTAGAGAGGCGCCTGGCGCGTTCCGGGGTACTGATATGATAATTTGGATCGGGTTGTGGATCAGGTAATTCAATTTCATCCGGATGCGGTGCTATCCCCGTTACCACGTCATAGAAAGCAAGTGCAAGACTTCGGCCCACTTCAAATATCCGCTCTTTCTCCATCAAGGCATGTGGTTCATAGAGGAAAGGATATTTTACATACATACCATTGTCCTCGAGAGCAAGCCAGCCCCAGAGGCGTTCATCCAGGGCCTGGCTTTGAATTCTCCTGGGTATGCCAGGCTCGCGTTTTTTCAAAGCCCCTGCGTATAAGGATCCCATGGCGTCGGGCATGGCACGGTAATCATGCCTGATGCGAAAACCGCCATGAAAATCCCAGCTATAATCAGCCCGGCCTCCGGTGTCCCTTATCATCGCATCTTTCAGTATATCGACTATTGCAAACCGGCCTTCGGTCCGCCAAACCCGGTTCATGTCAATCTCGCCGGCAGCATATAATTCCGGATTACCTCTTACAACATCAGGATGGCCTTCAGGATGCGGCCTGACCAGATCATCCAGGTCGAGACGTTTTTGAGCCAGATAGCGTCCGTCCGGATTAGCTGACGGATAAACAAAGAATATGACTTTCCTGCGAATATCCCGTGCATGTTGGTTATCGCTGATCAGGAACTCTATCATTGCATGAAGTGCCCAACTACCGTTGTATTCAACGGGATGAATTCCACCAGTTAAAATCACCTTGATTTTCTCACCATCCTCATCAGGATCGGTGATCATGAATCCGTATATATTTTGCGGAGGAACAAAGGGATCCAATTCCTCCCATTTTTGCAACGGAGTGCTATCCGGCCAAAGAAGTTCCTTGCCCTCAGGCCATCCAGGGGTCTTTCCAAGTATCATATTTTCATCCGCGCTTGGTGTAGGCATTACCCAGGGCAGGTTATGTAATGACTCTACATAGTTGTCAATCATATCCAGGGTATATGCCGGCACAAAGAGTTCAGACGGTGGCCAGAGACTTTTTATATTTGTAATAGGGATTCGTTCATACCCGAAATCCCGGATCCACTCATAATGCTGCGTCCACTCATGATCCTTGAGAGAGACCGGTCCTTTTGTATTTTGAGTACAACCTGTAATAATTATAATAAATGTCGCTATAAGAAAGCCAATTTTGCAAATCCTGCTCAACGTCAAATTAAAAACCGGTCGAATATTCATAAAAGGAAACTTTTGAGTTTTTATCTTAATAAATATCAAAAAAAGATTATCTCAATCAAAATAGATTATCTCAAACAAAATAGATATCTCAAAATATGATATCTCAAAAATAGATATCTTTCTGGTAATTTAATAAACATGCATATAATATATATGCGGGGGTGGTTATGCATGGATAATATAGGATGGATCTCCTGCGTTAATTTATAATTATTGGAGAAAAGACTAAAGAATTTGAAAAAATATTGAAAAATTATGATTCGAATAAATTAATTTTTAACCAAAATTGAATAACTTTGATGTAATAATATTAATATGTAAATAATTTTGATCGATATGAAAAATATGGTTAGGATCATATTGTGCCTGGTGCTGTTTGCATCAGTAACAATTTTGTCACATGCACAACAGCGTCCTTTCCGGGCGCCGGGAATGCAGGACACCCTCCTGCATAAGAATTACAGGCCCAAATCCATTTTTGTGGTACCACAAACAGAGGTTCTGAGGGCCAAATATCCTGCTATTGATATGCATATGCACACTCCCAGGGGAGAAGACCTGGATGCAGTTGCACGTGAACTGCTGGCACGAAAGGATGAGGTAGGTGTTGAGAAAACTATTCTTTTTGCCGGTACGGGCGAATTATTTGAGAGAAATATGGCTGCCTTTGGAAAATATCCCGACCGCTTCGAACTATGGTGCGGCCTGGATCTGAGTGGTTATGATCAACCCGGTTTCGCCGACAGGGTAATTGCCGATCTGGAGAGATATGTGGCACTTGGCGCACGGGGTGTTGGCGAGGTTCACGATAAAGGTGCAGGATTGCGTGGAACATCAATGCATTCGAATGACCCCAGGATGGACCCGATTTTCAAAAGGATGGCCGAACTCGGACTGCCAATTAACCTGCATATAGGAGATCCGGTATGGATGTATGAACCAATGGACATCCATAATGACCTTTTATGGGAGGCATATCATTTCAGGCTTGACAACCAGGATGTTCTCCATCTTGATGATATGATAGGTATCCTTGAAGAGACTCTGCAGAAACACCCTGACCTTATTATTATCGCACCGCATTTTGCCAATCTTACTTATGATCTTGCACGGCTGGGCAGGTTATTTGATAAATATCCGAATTTTTATGCCGATGTATCCCAGCGGGAGGCTTATGTTGCAACTATTCCCAGGTTTGCAAGGGATTTTATCGAAAATTATGCCGACAGATTGCTATGGGGCACCGACCAGGGCTTCAGCCTCAACATGTACCGGACCTCATTCCGTATCTGGGAAACCCTTGATGATCATTTTTACGCATGGGATGTATCAAACTCACCCTGGGTGCTGAATGGACTGGGATTGAGTGACGATACACTAAGAAAAATGTACAGGGATAATGCTTTAAGAATATTGAACAGGAAATAATCCAGTGTCTCCCGACATTGTTCAGGTTATACCGGCCGGATATCATTCAGAATATCCGGTCGTTTTTTTTTGAAAGCAATGACAAAAAATCCATATATTGCATTTTAAATTTCAGAGTTTAATGAAGAGGAATAGATGGAAACTAACAGCGTTAACTTTTTATCACGGGGTATAGCCGGCGCCATGCTTCCGGGAGTCCTGGCCGCCGGCCTCGCAGTCTCAGGATGCAACATCCTGGACCGGCAGGAATCACAACCAAACATTGTGTTTTTCATAGTCGATGATATGGGCTGGCAGGATACATCGGTTCCTTTCTGGAGAGAAGAATCGGATTTCAATCGTCTTTACCACACTCCCAATATGGAAAGACTCGCGGCAAATGGTATGATCTTTACCCAGGCCTATGCCTGCGCCGTGAGCTCACCAACCCGGACAAGCCTGATGACCGGGATGAATGCGGCACGCCACGGTGTAACCAACTGGACGCTGCGTAGGAATACATCCACCGATCGTGCAGATGACATTCTTGAGATGCCCCGTTGGAATATGAACGGACTTCAGCCGGTTGACACTATTGAGAATTCAGTTTATGCCACTCTTCTCACGGACCTTCTCAGGCAAAACGGTTATTATACCATACACAGCGGCAAGGCTCACTGGGGCGCAATGGACACACCGGGCTCCGATCCGCTTAACCTTGGTTTTGATATCAATATTGCCGGGCATGCGGCCGGGGGACTGGGAAGTTATCTGGGAGAGAAGAATTTCGGTAATGCTGAAAAGGGAACCCATACCCTCCCCTGGGGGGTGCCCGGACTGGAAAAATATCATGGAGAGGATGTCAACCTTACCGATGTGCTGAC
>SLGC01000369.1 GCA_007123885.1 Bacteroidales bacterium
GCCGGAGCCCGACATAGCAATATTCGCCATAAGTGGCATGTACGTCAATTTTCCCTTCAGGTGTAAGTTCATCGATGCGTCCGGCATTCTCCATCCATGCCAGGTCGAAATCCTCCCAGAAGGTGGTTGCCCCCAGATCAAGCATGGCACCCCAGTAGTCCCTGATCAGATCCATCGCACCGGTGTAATCGCCTGCCTCTGCCCTGGCATTCAGCACGTAATACCCGTAAAACGTGGATATTCCGGAGTGGCTGTCCACAGATAACAGAGTGTCGTTCATGGCTTTGGTATCCGCCAGTCCTGCCAGTGCCATCAATGCGCCTGCAGATTTATTCCCATTGGGTGAGGGTACATGTTGTTTCAGCAAGGCCACCACGTCAAGGCAATCGTCCCTTCTTTCATTGTCACCAAATATCCCGGCAATGTCTGCCCCCGCCTTGAAAGTCTTGACCATCATTGCCTGCAGCCCTGCATGCACAGCCTGGCTGTTCGGGCTTGTAGGCCAGTCAAGAAACCGGGTCCCGTCGAGGCCCTCTTTCCCGTTCTCATCGATCTTTGACTTTAAGACTTCAAGCAACCCGAACATATACTCCCGGTGTTTTTGCAGGTATCCCAGGTCGCCTGTATTCATATACCACTGATGGTGAACCAGTATCCACCACATCGAATAGGAACTGATGCCATTCATCCATTGGGGCAGGGGTGTGATTTCCCGTATCATATCCAGGCTTTTAGGTACCACTTCATTGTATCCAAAAACTGAAAGAATAGTCATCACCTCCGGGTGCATATCTCCAACCCAGACCAGTTGATCGCGTTTAATCCCATCCCACAGGTATTCCTGCATATTCAGATGCACGGTATAGGCGCCTGTCATCCAGATCTCGTTTAACCTTTCATCATTTGACCGGAATGAGCCCAGGTATGGAATGTCGCGGTAAACCTGGAGAGCACGTACCTCTTTAAGCAACAGGACACGGTCGGCGTCGAGCAATTCTATCTTTACAAATCGAAAACCACTGTTGCCGACCTCAATTTTCCCGAGCCATGGGAGCGATAGCTCGAAATCACGCATGGCATGGTCGTTTGTCGCTGTTGACGATTCAACGCGGCTCATGGCCTCACTTACCGATTCCCCTAAAGTTATCCGTACTTTAATTGGATCATGGTTCCGGAACATTCCCGTTACGATCTCCAGCCCTCCGTGAATTTCCCTTCCGAAATCCAGCAATATGGCGGGGTTGTGGTCTTTGCCGCCAACCATGGTGCAAAGATTTTTTCCAACCAGGTCTGCCTGTCCTACACCCTCTTCAAGCAAAGCGCCGGCATTTTTTATCAAATCGCCGGTATCGTCAGACAACCATACGATCCTGACCGGACTTAAGGGTTCCCTGATAATTTCAGACCTGCCGCCTTGTATGCCGGTATAGGACCAGTTTTCAGATCCCGGATTATTGGAACAGGCAGTTTGCAAAACCAGTGGAAGCAACAATATTGATAATTTGAGCATTCTATCCATTGTTCTAAAGAGTTAATTTGATAAGTTTAGCTATTAAATTGCAGGCAGGAATTAACATCATTTGAAAAGATCCGTGTAAAGAAACCCTTAAATTTACGGATATAAATATAGATTAAATCTGCACTTTTGTGGTATTCCCATAACCTTTATCTCATCGATCATGCCTGTTTTCTCACACGTTTCCCGCAACCTTATCGCATCGATCATGTCTGTTTTCTCGCACTTTTCCCGCAACTTTATCTCATCGATCATGCCAGTTTTCTCACACCATATCCCTTCAATCGTTATCATATCAGTGTTGAAAAAAAGAACTATGAACAATCGAAGAATTTTTTTACATCTCATCGCACCGGTCCTTGTAATGTCCATGTTATTTATGGCATCCTGCAGCAACCACGCAGATTTGCGGCCCGTGAACCTGCGAACCGAATATAAACATGACCCGGTTATTGACATCCGGCAACCAAGATTAAGCTGGGAATTATTATCCGGTGTCAGGGGCCAGGCACAGACTGCCTGGCAGGTGCTGGTGGCCTCTTCCCCCGCTTTGCTGTCGGAAGAGAAAGCCGATATGTGGAATTCCGGCAAGGTTTATGGCAATGAAACCAACCAGATCCTTTACACCGGGGCGCCACTCTCGTCGAGGGATATCTGTTACTGGAAAATACGGGGCTGGGACAAGGACGGTGAGGCAGGCCCCTGGAGCAAAGCTGCAACCTGGGAGATGGGATTGCTCGAAACCAGCGACTGGCAAGCCCGGTGGATTGGCAATGACCTGACTGCCTATGGGAAAGGAGATATCTACCATCTGCCTCCCGCCCCCTTCTTCCGGAAGGAAGCAGAGATCAGGCCCGGTGTCAAAAAAGCAAGATTGTACGTAACTGCCCTTGGGATCTATGAGTTTGAGATCAACGGACAACGTGTTGGCAATGATTATTTTGCACCGGGATGGACCGACTACGACAAAAGGGTATATTACCAGGCCTACGATGTGACCAATCTTGTCAGGCGGGGCACCAATGCCTTCGGTGCGATACTGGCCGATGGCTGGTATGCCGGTTACCTGGGTTATGCGCTGCTTGTAAGGAACCCTGTAGTCAGGGGCTTCTACGGAGACTTCCCAAAGCTGAAGGCCCAAATCGAGATAGAGTACAAAAACGGGGAAAAGGAGGTGATCTTTACCGGTCAGGGCTGGAAGACAAACCATGGCCCCATCATCGAGGCCGACTTCCTCAATGGAGAAACCTACGATGCCAGCCTGGAGTTTGACAACTGGAGCCGGGCGGGTTTTGATGATGCTTTGTGGGATCATGCCACTGTTTATCCTGCCGGGGCTGACCGTCTTATCGAATGTTATCCCGGCGATCCGGTGCAGGCACATTCGGAAATTTCACCGGTAACGGTAAAGCCAACAGAAGATGGAAAATATATTTTCAATATGGGCCAGAATTTTGCCGGGGTGGTAAGGCTTAATAATGTGAAGGGAAGCAGGGGCGACACGATAATAATGAGGTTCGGGGAGATGCTGCATCCCGACGGCAGCCTGATGACAGAGAACCTTAGAATGGCCCGTGCCACCAATACCTATATAATTAAAGGCGACCCTTCCGGGGAAACCTGGACCCCCCGGTTTACTTTCCAGGGATTCCAGTATGTTGAAGTTTCCGGTTTTCGCTCCCCTCCTGACCTTGATGCCATAACCGGTATTGTGTTGACGACCATGACCCCTGAAGCCGGTTTTCTTGAGACCGACAATGAGCTGGTCAATCAGCTTTACAGCAATATCGTCTGGACACAGCGTTCCAATTTCCTGGAGGTTCCTACCGACTGCCCCCAGCGCGACGAACGTCTGGGATGGACCGGCGACGCACAGGTCTTTGTCCAGTCCGCGACCTACAATACCGACATAGCAGCCTTCTTCTCAAAATGGGTGGTAGATCTGAATGACGCCCAAAGACCCGACAACACCTACCCGATCTATGCCCCTGCGCCCCCTGTAAGGGCTACAGACACCTATTCCCCCGGCTGGTCTGAAGCCGGCATAATCGTTCCCTATACGCTCTTTATGACCTATGGCGACACCCGCATAATCGAAAGGTTCTGGCCCAATATGCTTGCCTACCTTCGTTTCATGGAAGATAAATCAGGGGGCAACCTGATTTACAAGGAGGGCAGTTTCGAGGATATCAGCCCCAGGGGCGGCTTTGGCGACTGGCTCTCTGTAGGGAAAAAGACACCTCCGGACCTTCTGGCATCCATCTATTTTGCCTATTGCGCCTCCCTGATGCACGAAATGGCCCAGGCTATTGGTGAAGAAAGCGAGGCCGCCCGGTTTGAAAAGCTGGCTGCCGGTATCAGGCAGGCTTTCCAACTACATTATACAGATGGAGAGGGCCGTCTTATCACCAATGCTGCTGCCTATGGCGACGGCGCCGGGTATGTGGACGGCCACATGGGCTTCGACGGGCACACCCAGACCGCCTATGCAAATGCCATATTCAAGAATATGCTCGACGAATACAAAAAAGAGATTGCCGGAAGGCACCTGGCCGATCTGATCAGGGCCAACGACAATAAGCTCTCCACCGGATTTCTTGGCGTCAGGCCCCTGCTGCCCGCATTGTCCGAAACCGGAAGGAGCGATCTTGCATATATGTTGCTGCTGAATGAAGAATACCCCTCATGGCTGTTTGAGGTTGTAAATGGCGCCACCACCATCTGGGAACGGTGGGACAGCTACATTAAAGAGACCGGGTTCAAGAATGCCGGCATGAACTCCTTCAACCACTATGCCTTCGGCTCGGTCAATGAATGGATGTTCGGTAACATGGCAGGAATAAAAACAGATCTTCCCGGCTACCGCCGTTTTACCATTAATCCGGAGATCGCAGAAGAAGGCATCAACTTCGTGAAAGCCAACTACCGGTCCATCAACGGGGAAATTGTCTCATCCTGGGATAAACGGTCCGGACAGGATATCAGATTTCAAATCGTTGTGCCGGTCAATACCACGGCCCGGGTAGCAATTCCTGCCAAAAACCAGGATTCCGTAACAGAAGCCGGGAATCCCCTTTCAGAGAGCGGTTATATGAAGATTTTGGGATACACAGATGGTCGCCTGAACCTGGAGCTGGGTTCAGGAAACTACCATTTTATTGTCAGAAATCAGTAGTATCAGCTCCGGTGCAACTGGATCCGCAAGATCTCTTCCGGGTAACGTCTCATCTTACTAATATAAAATATGGTAAGTACAGAATGATAATTCGAATTTGAAAGAGCCATGTCGATGAACCCGGCTCTGAAATCTGCCATAAAATCCCTCAATCGCTTGCAGAGAGAACAAATATCAAATATTTATGTTTCTATACGTATAGAAGAATGGTTTGGTTATAAATGATAATACATGGAACGAAGAAGAGACTTTTTAAAAAAATTGGCAGGGCTTACTGCCGGACTGACATTACCCGTATCATTGCTTGCCTGGGAAGAAGAGCAAAGCGACAGGGAGGGATTGCTTTTGCCCACAAGGAAGCTGGGAAAAACAGGTGAGTCGATCACTATGCTGGGAGTCGGTGGCTTCCACATTCACTGGACCACCGATATGGATGCCAGGGATGTCATCACGATGGCAATACAAAACGGCATACGCTTTTTCGATACCGCCGAAAGCTATGGCCCTCAAGTCAGCGAAATCAGGTACGGAAGGTACCTGACTCCAAAATATCGCGACCTTGTATACCTTATGACCAAAACAACAGCCCGCGACCCGGAAACGGCACGCAGACATCTTGAGGGTTCCCTGGAGCGCATGAGGACAGATTACCTGGACCTGTGGCAGATACATAGCCTGAGAGACCCTGAAGATGTGGACGAGCGGATAGACAATGGCGTGCTGGATGTATTTCTGGAAGCAAAAAAAAGCGGGAAGGTACGTCATATCGGATTTACCGGCCATCAGAATCCTTATGCCTTTTTGCGCATGCTTGAGCGGACAGAGAACACGGATATCTGGGATGCAGCACAGATGCCTATCAGCCCCCTTGACGCAGCCAGCACACATAGCTTCACAGCCCTGGTATTGCCGGAACTGGCGAAAAGAAATATCGGTGTTCTGGCCATGAAAACACTGGCTGACGGGCGCTTCTTTGCAGAGAAAAACCTGCACCAGTGGCATACCGATAACCCTATCGTTCCCGATGTGATGAGCATCGCCGATACACAGAACTTTGCCTGGTCCTTACCCATCAGCACGCTGATCACAGGCGCCGAAAATCCCCGGTTTCTTGAAGAGAAAATTGGCCTTGCCAGGCAGTTTAAACAGCTGCGTGAAGAAGATCGTCTTGCCCTGATCGACAGGGTATCCGACCTTTCTGTGTACGGAAGCCTGGAATATTATAAAAATGTATAGCAGAAAGTACCCTCCCGGACCCGGCACCCCGAAACCAGGCACCGGGTATCCCGTTATGCCTCCCCCTGCACCAGGCCGGACAGCCACTTTTACAACTCTGCTCCGGAAATTCAGGTAACGGTTCACCTGGAAATATTATAGACTATCATGGCATTCCCGCGCCTGACATACAGCCGCCCGTCATTTATTACAGGATGGGTAAAATGTTCTGCAGTGCCAATGGTGACAGAAGTCCGG
Source organism: Bacteroidales bacterium (assembly GCA_007123885.1). Lineage (GTDB taxonomy): Bacteria > Bacteroidota > Bacteroidia > Bacteroidales > PUMT01 > PXAP01. The sequence goes on from SLGC01000369.1 coordinate 6,165, forward strand.
CTGACAATATCAAATTTTTTCTTGTCGGGACTTACCAGGGCCAATTCTCCTCTTTCAGTATATATATAAAGCATGCCATCGGCGTAAATCACAGCTCCCCAGGCCAGCTCACCCGAATTCCATAAAGCCTCACCGCTGTTCCAGTCAATACAGAACCATCCCCTGTTTCTGGTTCCCGAACCATAGATATATCCATCCAGTATGATAACCCCTCCCTGCAACGGGTCCATCTCTGTGTTTCTCCACTCTTCGGTAACACTGCTTCCATCCTCATTCAGCCTGAGCTTTACGCTCCCTGCCTCCGCGCTGAAGGCGAATATGCAGCCGTCCAGATGCAACGGGTTATTTGCATGTATCTTATTGCGGTTCGTGTGCGGATGCGACCACAAAAACCGGCCGTTGTTTGCATCGACTCCGACAATATTATTTTCCATCAATGTGACGAGAATTTCCCTTCCGGGGAATTTAACGAGAAGAGGAGAGCAGTATGCCGACAATTCTCCTTTACCTGTTCCGCTGCTGGTCATTATGATGTCTCCGTTGAAACGGTCAAGTGCCACAATGTTATGTTCCTTGCCTCCGGGTGCAAAGAATATCCTTTTTCCGTCAATCAGCAGGTTCTCGGTAATCCCCCAGCGAATGTTAGTGCCTCCAAAGTCGTTGGCAGCATGCCTGGACCATATTTCCCGTCCTGTGTCTGCATCAAGGCAGAGCAGCCTGCCCATTCCTGTTACAATATACAGGAGCCCGTCTTTTATAAGTGGGACTGATCTTGTGCCCGGGTATGAATCATGAAATTCAGGGCCATATTCAAACTTTTTCTCAAGCGTCCCCCCTTCGGACAGGATGAATAAGTACCCGGTCTGGTCAATCATTCCCGTAACATAGATTTTGCCACCGGCAAAGGCAGGTGAGGAGAAGCCCTGCCCGAGCCCCTCTATAGTCCATGCTATCTCAGGCCCTTCAGGAGGCCATTGGTCTAACAGTCCGCGTTCATTATATATGCCATCCCGGCCCGGGCCACGCCAATCAGTTGATTGCTGAGAATAAACCGAAGCGCTTAATAAGAGGGCCATTGAAAACAGGACGGTTTTAAATATTTTCTCCATCGGGATAAATGCTAATATAGTTATTATGATATTTCGATATTTTGTTAAAGCCGGAATTTTGTAATAATATTATAATTTAATTAAATAACCTAAAGAATTGGTTTGGCGGAGTTTGGCGGATACTTCCCTCAACAACTCCAATAAGTCAATCATTGATTCACTCAGCAAATCTACCATCCCATAACCTTGATTCTGTTAAGAAGCAGCAAGCGGTACTTTTCCTTCATCAACGGGGACAGGAAACTATCATCAATAAAAGAGAACCATCGGGACATCCCGCTCCTGATCTCATCGAGATTTCTGTCGATAACTTTATCAGTTAACCCGCATCGTTCCTTTCCGAAATAGCCAATCAGAATATCAGAAGTAAGATTGCTTTTTTTTCCCTTCAGGGGCAAGGCAATTTCCTCCATATCGCCCTTTAGTACAATTGATGAATTCAAAAAATCGTAGGCCGGGGTAAGTTCCGTCTTGCCATTCCTGGTTATTACCGAATAATTTTTAAGATGCATATCTTCATTACCAACCAGGTAATTAAAAACAAAACGTTTAAATAATTTTGCCTTTTCGACCGCAGGAAAAGTGCAAAAACTGTCAATCAGCCTCACCAGCTTTTCCGTTGTGTAATTATATTTAGTATCCCGGCTCAAACCAGCAAGTTGTGCAAAATCTTCAACTGCTATCTTATCCTTCTGCCCTTTCCGGTCAAACCGCCGGATAAAATAGGTAAGCGAATGATCTTTGGAATATACCAATCCATGCAGGGGAACCTCAATACCTGCAATTGAAGCCAACCGCATTGTGAGATCTTCGTTCTGCGGAAGCTCAGGGAAAATATGGTGCTGGGGCTTCAGTATATACCTTCCATATTTATTGACAATATCAAAACGGCCATGCTTGATGTTTAAAACAGCAGAAAGTTTTGGCTGAACACCCTGAATTGACATTTTCGAGGCCCGGATCATGGCTTCCTCCCTCAGCTCTTCGGCGGAGTAATCAAGTAAAGCCAGGTTTTTAAGCACCGGTGAAAGAATCCTTAAACCTTTCTCACTATATAGCAGATTGCCGCAAAGTTTATATGTTATCGGGCACCGATTCATTGCTGAATCTCTTTTACGGTGATGTTGCCAACCATATCATCACCAACGGCCAGAAGCTGCGCAAAGAAATCGTTGCGGTCAATCTTGCCGAATTTTAGAAGGCCTTCGAGTTGGTAACCTTCCGGCAACAATCCCTCAAAGAATGACGGAAATGAAGAGAATTCATAAACATTGTCCGATAAGGGCATAGTCAGGGAAACCGGTAAACCGGAATAACTATCGCCGTACTCAAAAGCATACTTATCGCCAAATTTAATTTCAGTGAGAATTCCGGCTTCCTGGTCATTCACAAAAACTTTAGCTTTTCTCATTTCCGATAATTTTATCCATGAGAGGACTGGTGAAATGCATCCTGATATTGAGAACTGACAATATCTTTCGCAGAGTATCCAGCCTGATTGTAGATTTTCCTTTTTCAATATCAAAAACAACAGTTTTCCCAACTCCGGCCATCTCAGCCAACTCAAGCTGGGATAACCCTGCTTTTTTACGGTGTTTCCTTACAATTTCAGCTAATTTATCCGATTCAATCATACAATATCGCTTTAGCGGTAAATTTAGTGCATTTGCATTTTATTTGCAAATCTATAATTGTTTTTTTACTGCTATAATAGTAATTTGCTCCATTTACTCAGGCGAAACCTCTTCTACCTTTATAATTTACTGCCATAGCAGTAATTAATAGAATCAAAACCAGATAGCCAGGGCTTTTAATCATTATTGATGGCCGTCATTCACTCATTCATGGAGCTGCATATACAGGCTTAAAGCGATCCGGCAAATCGTGATATCTGGTTCACTCAGATAATTCTATTTATCTTGTTATAACCCGATTTATTTAATTATCTGCCTTTAAGCAGATATATTTATTAGATAAGCCGGTAATTTAACAGGCGATAGGCGTGTGATTGCAGTTATAATACAAATGCAGAGCTGTTGTATGCCCTGATACAAGGTTGTCCCCTTGTTTAAGAAGATTTTTAAATTTATCCTGTTTTTAAGATTTATTTATAATTATCTGCTTTTAACACGATATTTTTCCTTATCCCCTTTTAATAAGATAAATTTGTTTATCTGTATTTAAAAAGATATATTTGCTATATTATGACCGGCATTATAACAGGAGATATTATCAGGTCCCGTAAAGTCGGCGACCCGGAAGAATGGATGGGTCCGCTAAAGACATTATTCAATACCCTTGGTTCCGAACCAGGGGTATGGCAGTTTTTCAGAGGCGACAGTTTCCAGCTTGAAGTTAAAAATGTGGATGATGTATTTAAGGTTGCTTTAAAAATGAAAGCTACGGTCAAATGCATAAAAGAACTGGATATTAAATTAGCGATCGGAATTGGCCGCAAAAATTACAGTGCACCCAGGATAACCGAATCAAATGGTGAAGCTTTTATTTATTCCGGCGAACTGTTTGATAAGATGAAGAAAAAGAACCTCGCCATCAGGACCCCCTGGGATGAGTTTGACAAGCAGATGAACCTTTATTTCGACCTGGCGGTGCTGACTATGGACAGGTGGACCCAAAATTCGGCCGAAATAGTAAAAATGTCATTGGATTCACCAGATCTGACACAAAGAGAATTAGGAGAAAAACTGGGCATTACACAGGGAAGGGTAAGTGACAGGCAGAAAAGAGCAGGATTTGAAGAGATGTTAAAACTGGAAAAGAGATTTCGTGAACTGGTAGAGCAAAATTTACAAAGCTATGATACTGTTTCTTAAAATCCTCCTTGCACATCTGGTTGGTGATTTCATTCTTCAGCCCGAAAGCTGGGTATCGGACAAAAACATAAGAAAGATCAGGTCGCCGAAACTCTTCATGCATACCGGCATACATGCAATACTCCTGGCATTGGTGCTCGGGTTCAATCCCTTCTTCTGGAAAGGCTTTACTCTAATAATCGTTTCCCATCTGGTTATTGATGCCACCAAGGCGTGGCTGACCGGTAAAAGGCCCGGCACGCATTTGTTCTTCATTGATCAGGCAGCCCACCTTCTGATCATCTTAATTGCGGTATCATTTTATGAGCCTCTTGCAATAAATTTCGGCGGACTGCTATCCGGAACCAGCCTGTTGCTGGCAACTGCCATTGTATTTGTAACATTTGCGGCGGCAGTGGTAATTAAGATAATTATCGCACCATGGAATCCTGATAAGGCCGATGACAGGGATAACTCACTTTCAAGGGCGGGCCGGTTTATAGGGATCCTTGAGAGATTATTCGTATTTGTATTTGTTGTCACCGGCCATTGGCAGGCAATAGGATTTCTTTTAGCGGCAAAATCAGTATTCCGTTTTGGCGATCTTAAAGAATCAAAAGACCGGAAGCTGACCGAATATATCCTTATCGGCACGCTGTTAAGCTTTGGAACGGCTATCCTTACGGGGTTATTCTACCTGAAACTGGTAACGCAAGTGACCTGACACCCGGCCTGCTTTCACATGTAAGAACTCAAAAATTCAAAATAAGCGGAGTTTTCGATCATATCGGTAATTTCCGGAACAAGTATAATATCGTCAGTCAGTATCCGGTATACTGTATTTAAATCTCTGCAGAGGTATTTACCATCTACTGAAATCCTGAATGATGATGTGATTCCCTGTCCTACAGGCCCCAGAAAAACTCTTTTTTCATATTGCTAAAATACCCGGACCTGTCCCATTCAAGAGTCAGTAAATCATTATTCACCTCTTTGATATGCATTTTGGGCAACTTGCCTTTATAACCGACCTCATCAGCCGTCAATCTGTCCTCCCACTGATCTCATCCGGGTTCCTGCCAAATTCATCAACCGCCGGTTCCACAATTTCCACACTTTTATACACAAAATTACCAGCGACCGGTATAGCTTGCCCCGGGTAATTAACATTTGTAACTATAAGGATATTTGAGTATTAATTAATAATATTTGCTTGATGGTCACAGATCATCCTGAATGGCATATCTTTTGGCTGGTGTTCTGAGGACCCTAAAATCAAATATCATGGAAATAAGTATCAGCACCCTCGAACAACTTATAAAAGAGATGCAGGTCGAAGCCCGGGCACATAACAAATACCTGACCCCGGAATACCTGAAATCGCTGGAGCCCAGATTGCTGGCATCCCTCACCCCGCCGGATAGCCGCAGGGAATACCTCGACCGGTTAAAGCTGATCAACAATCTGATGCCACCGCAAATGCCTTTCGGACAAAGCCCCGCCGGGACGACTGCGTCCCGCTGACAGTTTACCAGGAGAAATTACTTATTAAAAGGAATGCAGAACATTTTTTTCAATACCTTTACTGACCTCTTCCCATTTCAAACCGGGGTCCCTGATTAATTCAGGCCAGTCTGCCAGATCCACCTGAAGTGATTTTATTAATCCCATTGATGAATCATTATCCAAGGGTAAAAGATCTCATTTACTGGTACCCACTTGAAGAGATCATCCTGGAGGACTGCAGCAACTCCCCGGATTTGCCGGCTTGAAAGATCAAACCAATTTTTCATTTCCCTTCCGGGGAAAAGGACGGTGATGATATGAGCTTCCTTTATCACCACCGTTACTAAACTGGATACTCCTTATAAAATCTGAACAGAGAAATTGCCTCCTTGCGAAGCTTTGTTTTTACGAAGGTTTTTATCTCCGGATCCATCAGCTCACCAAGTCCTTGCAGCAAGCCTCTATCACTTAATGACTCAAGCTTATCAATACAATTTTGGATGTAATCAGCATAAGGCATTTGCATCCTTGCCTCTACAA
>SLGC01000055.1 GCA_007123885.1 Bacteroidales bacterium
AAAATAAACTTAAATATATTAACAGATGTATGGATTATTCCGACCTGTGTTAATCGTATTCTCCTGTTTTTTTTACTTCAACCTTTATTCTAAAAACCTTGCCATTTCAGAAATACCTCCGGAACTTAAAGAAAACGCAAGTTCCATAGTAAGATATTCCAGTACTGTCGTTGAGATCACTGATAATTACAGGATGACGGAAAAGTACAGCTGGGCAGTGACCGTTTTTGACTCCCCGGGTGATAATGGTTACAGGCTGGTATACAACTATAATAAGAACAACAGGATTACCAGAATGGAGGCCCGCGTATATGATGCCTCGGGCAGGCAGATAAGGAAGTTCGGCAAAAGAGACATCCGGGATGCAAGTGCAGTAAGCCGGGGAATCTTGTTCTCCGACGCCAGGGTCAGGTCCTTTGATTTCCGGCCAACATCATATCCTTATACCATCGAGTTTACGCTGGAACGCAGAGGCACTAACACAGCTTTCATTCCAGGCTGGAATCCCTTAGAATTCCCGGAACAAAGTGTGCAAACCGGCAGCTATCGATTGATCTACCCAACGGAGTGGGACCTGAGGGTAACTGAGAACCTCTTTGACCAATATGAAATAAACCGCGAACAAAAACCCGGACTCTACACTATTTCAGCTGAGAATATGCCGGCTTTTGTAAATGAAACACATGCTCCGCCATTTTATACACTGGTGCCCTCATCAAACCTGTCACTGAATTATTTCCAACTGGAAGGCTACAGGGGAAAAGCCGGTTGCTGGAGAGAATTTGCAAGATGGTATTACGATAATATGCTGAGAGGTTACGATAAGATCCCTGAATCCACCAGGCATGATATGGACATGATCATGCTGGAAACAGAAAATGATCCCCTGGAAACTGCAAGGAGGATATATGAATATGTCCAATCCAATACCCGTTATGTGGCCGTGACCATAGGAATTGGAGGATGGAAGCCCATGAGCGTGGAGAGTGTTGACCGGACGGGATACGGTGAATGCAAGGCCCTTTCCTTTTATACCACTGCACTTATGAGATATGCCGGTTTGCCGGCTTATTACACCATAATTCATTCACACCCCGTCCCCAGGGACATTGATTCGACCCGCATATTCCTGCATGGGAACCATGTCATGGTTTACCTGGCAATGCCCGACACCTCAGTCTGGCTTGAAACAACCGATCAGAGCCTTCCCTTCGGATATCACGGACCGGGTAATGACAACCGCTACGTACTAAGCATATATGATGATGAAGCATTCATTCACAAAACTCCGGCATACCCCGACGAGCTTAACGCCGAAAAGGTTCTGGCAAAAGTAACAGTTAATGTTGACGGATCCCTGGAAGCAGATGTCAACATCCGGTCAACCGGAAGCCTGTTCATTTATAAAAATCATTTGTTGTCAATGAGAAGCCACCAGCTCGACGAAGTATATAAAAACAGGTGGTCTTACCTGCGGGGCCTTACCATAAATACTGCTGAACTCAATACAGATAAGGCAAATATTGTATTTAATGAAAACCTGAATATCCGGGCCAGGTCCTATGGCTCGATCAGCGGCAATAGAATGCTCGTACCGGTAAATTTCATCAACAGGAGTGAATATATCCCACCACGTTATCAAAACAGGATATGGCCCATTGTTATCCATCGCGGTTATATGGGTGATGACCGGTCTGTATTGATAATCCCTGAAGGATATAAAATTGAGTCTTTCCCCGGCCCGGTTGACGTCGATTCCAAATTCGGTTCATACCGGCTGTGGATAGAAAGGGATGATGACCGCACTCTTGTTATCAACAGGAACTTTATGCTCAGAAGCGGTTTCCATGAGGCTGAGGATTACCTGGAATACCAGCAATTCATGCAGTTTATATCAAAGCTGGAACAGTCAAATATCGTACTCAAACAATCCGTCAGTTATGAAAAAGTGCGGCAATCTTTTCATTGCTTTATTGTCTCTGATAATTTTCCAGCCAATAACCGCAAGTGACGATTTCAGCTTCCGCGATGTAACTGTGGATGCACTGGAACAGAAAAAACATCCCCTTGACCCCGAAGCAGAGGCGGCCATTCTGTACCAGTCCTGCGTCAGAAGTTATATTTTTAACAATAATACCAATGCTTTTGATTTACATTCCAGATTTAACCTGCGGATCAAGATCTATAACCAGGAAGGATTACATTGGGCAAACATAAATATACCCTATCACACAGAGGGTAATGTTACACGTCTCAGAGCGTTTACGTATAACCTCGTCAACGGGCAAGCCGGAGAGACCAGGCTCAGTAACCGTGATACACACACCGCGGACCTCCCGGAAGCTATAAAAAACAGGATTTTTGCCATGCCTGCTGTAAGCCCCGGTTCCATAATAGATATAGAATATGAATTGATTGAGCCGGCTTTCTATTATTCTCTCCGGCCGTTTTTCAAACAACACAGTATCCCGGTCGACTATTCAATGTACCGGGTTGAAATTCCCGAGTATTTCACTTTCAATAAGGAAGTAAGGGGAGTGCCTCTTCCGATGGATGTAACAAGAGGTTCCGGTAGCGGTACTATAAATTTACATATCCGTCAACGTTCTGTAGACAGATTTGGAATCCAATCTGCCCAACCTTCCTCCCGGGTTGAAAACTACATTGTAAATATTGAAACCTTTATTTCCAGGGATATTCCGGCCCTTCGTAACGAGCCATATGTGCCTGCAATGAAGAATTACAGGAATTCTATTAACTATGAACTATCTTCTATCCATTTCCCCCGTTCCCGGGAAATAAACGTTGCAGGAACATGGGATGACATAACCAAAATGCTGATGGTCCATCAGACTTTTGGCAGGCAACTGACTGTCAGGACACTTGATCTGGAATCCATTATTGAGGAAGCACTGACAAAAGAATTCCCCGACAGGGTGAATATGATTTATTATTATGTACGGGACAACTTCACCTGGAACGGAATATACGGAGAACATGCCTCAAATGGTATAAGCACAGTGCTTTCCGAAGGAGGAGGCAATGTGGGAGACATCAACCTGCTGCTTATCAACCTGCTGAAACAGGCAGAAGTTGATGTGAAGCCGGTGGTATTGAGTTCCAGGCACAACGGATTCCTGAATATATCATATCCCACTTATGCACAGATAAACTATGTTATTGCAGCAGTCAATATAAATGACGACATTGTATTCCTGGATGCCACTGACAAGCATCTTCTGGCAGGCTACCTGCCGGTCAGGGCGT
>SLGC01000250.1 GCA_007123885.1 Bacteroidales bacterium
AGAGAATGATTTAGTTTATTATTTTGCCTGGGATCCGGTCAGGGTTTTTAAGCCCGGGTACTGGCTGTTGTCATATATTTAAACCGGATAGCAGAAAAGCTACTATGAACAAGGATGCCCGGTCCTTGTTTTTTGATTAAAGATATTATGGAACTGGTATTTGTGACAGGTAACATTTATAAGCTGCGGGAGATTCAGCATCTTCTGGGAAAGGATTTCAAATTGAAGTCCCTCAGGGATCTTGGTTTCGAAGATGAAATTCCTGAAATTCATCCTACATTGGAGCAGAATGCATTCGCCAAAGCATCTTTTATTCATGATCGTTTCTCTGTCGATTGTTTTGCTGATGATACCGGACTTGAGGTTGAAATTCTGAATAATAGGCCAGGTGTTTATTCAGCCAGGTTTGCGGAAATCGATTCAGACAGAAAATTCAAGAATAGCAGCGAACTTACAGAGGCAAATATTGACAAGCTCTTAGGGATGTTAAAAGAAAAGCACTCCCGGAAAGCGCGTTTCCGGACGGTCATTTCATTGATATTGAAAGGTGAGGAATTCCTGTTTGAAGGAATATCTGAAGGCAGAATAACGGAAGAGAAACGGGGTGAGGAGGGTTTCGGATATGATCCTGTTTTTGTTCCCGAAGGTTATGAAAAAACATTCGCTGAAATGACACTTGGCGAGAAGAATAAAATAAGTCACCGTGCCAGGGCGTTTGAAAGACTGGTTGATTTTCTGAGAAGCAGAAAAGACCTTTATACCAAATGAAGAATTATATAAATAACCTTTAAGTAAAATAAATCGGGGGATAGAGGTTTATCTATTTATTTCCATGCAGAGGTTAATCATATTTTTATTCCTGCTAAATTACAATCTTTCTTTTTCCGGTATTCCGGTTGGCTTCTGGCGTGATCATCTTTCCTTCAGGCGTGCCACTCATGTCGCTGTTTCAGAAAATGCCGTATATTGTTCTGCGGGTACAGGAATAATCATTTTCCGGAAGGATGATGGAAGTGTGGAAAAGCTTACCAGGATCAATGGTTTATCTGATATCGATATCAGCTGTATCAGGTGGTCGGAGGAAAACAATCTGCTCCTCATTGGATATAGCAATGGCAATATTGATATTATCAGGAATAACAAAATCACCAATCTGTCGGACATCTTAAGGGGTGCCATTTTAGGAACCAGGAGCATTAATAATATTCTGTTTGCCGGTAGCAAGGCATATCTTTCCTGTAGTTTCGGAATAGTGGTAGTCAATCTTGAGAAAGACGAGATTGCCGAGACATATTACCTTGGAGAAGGAGGTCAGAGGCTGGCTGTTAACGATATGGCTTTCGACGGGGCTTATCTCTATGCGGCGACCTCCGGCGGATTATACATGGCAGATATTAATTCACCAAACCTGATGGATTTTTCCAACTGGAGCCATCTTGATTTTCTTACCGATCCTGGGGCATTTTTTCTCTCTCTTGCCTGGTTTGACCAAAAACTTTATGCCGTTGAATTATCTGGCAGCGGCAGGTATTCTATATTGCAAATAGAGGGCAGTTCATTCCGCTATTTTGGTGACCCCTCTGATGTTCCTGTCACATTAAGATACAGGAGCAACTACTTGATGGTATTAAAAGAAACTGAAGCTTTAATATTTGGGAGGGACCATACACTAATTGAAAAAATTGATGATTATGGTTTATGGGGAGTGGCAATGAGAGATCTGGAGATCGATAATAATGGAAATATCTGGATAGCCGATCGTTTGCATGGTCTCTTAAACCGTACCGGCGGTGAATACAGAATATTAACACCGCAGGGACCTTTCTCAAATAATGTCTTCTCGATATCTGCATATCCCCGACGGGCGTATTTTGCTGCCGGTGGTTATACCTCCGCATATAACAATTTATGGCGGAATGGAGAATTTAGTGTTCTGGATGAAGGAACATGGAGAACCAGATTCAACTATGATGTCCGCGATGTTCTTTATGTTAAGGAACATCCTGATAATCCCGGTATCCAGTTTGTGTCTACCTGGGGTTATGGAGTAGCTAAATATCATGATGGCGCCCTGGAGGAAATTTTCAATGAAAGCAACAGTACATTGAGATCAATAATTCCCGGGGGGAACTATATTCGAATAGGCGGGATGGCATTTGATAAAAATGGTAATCTCTGGATTACGAATTCCGGAGTTTCTGAACCTGTTTCCGTAATTAAACCTGATGGCCAATGGATCTCTTTCCCTTACGGGGGAATCATAAACCATGATCACGTGGGCCGGTTGATCATTAACAGCCTGGATCAAAAATGGGTGTTGCTGCCAAGAGGCGGGGGCTTGTTTGTTTTTGAGAACAATGATCTCAATAACCACGGGAGAACCCGTAAATTAAGGATCACCGATGAAACAAATTCTCTTATAAGTAATGAAGTGTATTCTATAGCTGAAGATCATAACGGTTTTATTTGGGTTGGATTGAATAATGGTGTCGCGGTATATTATAATCCATCAAATGTCTTCAGGGAGGAAAATTTTCATGCACATAGAATTGTAGTAACAGGATCAAGAGACCATGAGATTGGCTATCTGCTGAATAATGAGACAGTAACTTCAATAGCTATTGATGGAGCAAACCGGAAATGGTTCGGTACGGAACGGTCGGGAGTGTTCCTTGTATCAGCCGATGGGAAGAAACAAATTCACCACTTTTCACGTCAGAACAGTCCCCTTCTTTCCAATCACATAACCGATATTGCCATTGATCCGGCTACCGGTGAGGTTTATTTCGGGACTGTCTCAGGAGTGGTTTCTTTTCGGGGTGATGCATCTGAACCTCATTCTGCATTCGATGCGGTATATGTGTTTCCCAATCCCGTCAGGGAAAATTATGATGGACCCGTCACAATTGCCGGACTGGTCAGGGATTCGATCGTTAAAATTACCGATATAAGCGGCAACCTTGTGTATGAAACAGTTTCTCTCGGCGGACAGGCTATATGGGATGGCCGTGATTTCCGGGGCCGGCGTGTACACACCGGCATCTATATGGTTTTTATTTCGAGTCCCGACGGATCACAAAGCCATGTTACCAAGTTAATGTATATTCGTTGATATGATCCATAAAACCAGGGGACTTGTCATTCATACTATAAAGTACACCGATAACAGTGTAATTTCACATATATATACTGAAAAATTCGGAAGGAGATCTTTTTTGATAAGTGGTGCAAGAGGCAAGAAATCTTCTGCACGCATTAACCTTC
>SLGC01000116.1 GCA_007123885.1 Bacteroidales bacterium
AACGGTTCGATTTCCGGAACCTCGCCGCAGACAGTAAACCACGGTGAGGATGGCGACCCCGTGGAGGCGGTTCCTGATGACGGATACCGGTTCGTGCAGTGGAGCGATGGCTCTGCCGATAATCCCCGCACCGACACCAATGTCAACTCAGACATAACGGTGGAGGCATCCTTCTCATCCCTGACCTATACCCTCACTTATACCGCCGGGGCTAACGGTTCGATTTCCGGAACCTCGCCGCAGACAGTAAACCACGGTGAGGATGGCGACCCGGTCGAAGCAGTTCCCGCCACTGGGTACCGGTTTGTGCAATGGAGCGACGGCCTTACCGATAACCCGCGAACCGATGAAAATGTCACCTCCGACATTTCTGTAACAGCCACTTTTTCAGTGATAACATACTCTCTTACCGTCCGTACCGACGAAACAGAGGATGCAACAGTCGATCCGGATGGTACTGTTACAGTCAACCATGGTGAACCAAGATCAATCTCTGCAACAGCCCCCACGGGGTATAACTTTAACCGGTGGACGGTGGTGAGCGGTAGCGCCACCATTGCAAACACCAGGCAGGCATCAACAACGGTTACCCTTACAGAAGGGGATGCAACGGTGCAGGCAAATTTCTCGCCAATACCCCCTACGGCTGAAATTTCCGGATCGGAAACAATCTGTGAAGGTTCCCAGGCAGAGCTCACCATAACCCTTACCGGAAACGGACCATGGGATATTACCTATACAGACGGTGACCAGGAATACGAAATTACAGGAATAAGCAGTTCTCCGCATCCATTCAATGTTTCACCCGTGGTGACCACGACATACACTCTGGTAAGAGTAGAAGACCGCCACGGAACCGGTGGGGATGTTTCAGGAAGTGCCGTCATCACTGTAGACCCTCCCTCACAGGGAGGTGAAGTATCAGGGACCAGCAACGAAATATTGCTTACACAATCAACCGGAACTCTTACTTTAGAAGGACATGTGGGAACAGTTATAAAATGGCAGCGAAGTATTGGCGGGGGATCATGGACTGATATAGACAATACCGGCGAAACCTGGTCAGAAACTCCCGCATCAACCGGCAGTTACCGGTACAGGGCCGTGGTACAGAGCGGCATCTGCCCATCGGCCAATTCCGGCTCTTTTAGTATAAATGTCAGAAATTCTCCGGTTATCGAAGATGCAAGCTATAATTCCGGAAACGGGCACCTTGAAATTTATGGGAATTACATGCGGACAGATACTGAAATTGATGTGACCAGTCTGACGCTGTCAAACGGCCAGGATTCCTATACATTGACTGACCGCACTCCCAATGTCAATCCCTCATCCTCAACCAGGGCGACCATAATAGTGGAAGAAAAGGAACGGGCATTTTTAAACTGGGTCTTAAATAACGATGGACACAGATCACCAGACAATAATCCGTTTAACCTTTCTGCAGCCGAAAACTGGAACGGCCTGTCATTTGCCGACCAGACATCACTTTTTTCTGTTATTGATTTCAGCAAACCTGCAATCATATCGGCAATTTTTCACAGTACCACCTCGGAGCTGGATGTAACGGCTTCCCGGCTGGCCGCTGCACCGGAGCCTGTCAGGGATATCGACGCTACAAAATTCACCGTGACAGGGAAAGATAACAACAGCTATACCCTGACATCATCAAGCCCGGATGTTAATGTATTGTCTGATACAAGGTTTGTCATCAGACTGGGCGAAACGGATGTGGCAGGACTTGAAAATATCATAGACATAGCAGGTACGCAAGCGAGTACCGGGCATCCGTACATCCTGACAGCAGCAGATAGCTGGAACCGGCCGGTCCACCCAGATCATAATATATCTGATCCGGAAGGAAAGCCACTTGTGGCCAGCGACATAGAGAACCTGCCCCCGCAGGCCCTGGATGTTTCGATAACAGGGTCACCTGAAATAGGCAATACGGTAACAGGAAGCTACACATATTTCGATCTTGAAGGTGATCCTGAAGATGAATCAATTTATTCCTGGTACAGGGCAGATGACGCTGCTGGAACAGGGGAAATGCGCATAGAGGGAGAAAATGAGCTCAGCTATACAATTACCCTGGATGATGCCGGTAAATATCTTGCTTTTGAAGTAATTCCCGTGGCAGCGGTAGGTACAACCCATGGTGAACCGGCCAGAAGTCCGTTGACCGAAGTGGGTAATGCACCCCCATCGGCAAGCAATGTCGAAATCCAGGGAACATTCGATGTATGCCGCCTTTTGACCGCATCTTACCAGTATTTTGATCCCGAGGGAGACCCTGAGGGTGATACACGAATAACGTGGTATCGGGCAGATGATGATACAGGAACAGATGAAGTGAATATACATGAAGGTCCTGACTATACACTCACCCTTGAGGAAGAAGGCAAATTCATAAGGATCGTGGTCGTCCCGGTGGCATCCATTGGAACACCGGAGGGTGATCCTGTATCAAGTGAATATTATGGTCCGGTCATAAATAATCTGCCCACGGCAGGCATAACCGGCCTGTCAGAAGTCTGCCAGGGGACTGCCGCGGAGATAGTTTTTGAACTGACAGGGGCTGGGCCATGGACGGTCTTCTATACCGACGGCGAAGATGAATACAGCTTTACAGCCACTGAAAGTCCATATTCAATGGAAATTGCCAGAGGTGGTACATACCAGGTCACCGGGCTTCTTGATGTGCATGGTTGTGAGGGAATTGAACTTGGTGAGGCACACCAGCTTAATATGATTCCTACCATCCTTATTGATAACCGGTATACCGAGGTCTTCGACACAGGTTCCGAATGGACAAGTTATTCGGAAGATTTGACAAATAGCTGGGTATTCGGGTTGCCTGATGGAAATATATTCACATCGGCCTCGGCAGGAAGCAATATCTGGTATACAGATATTGAAAATATAAATATTCAGGAACACTCATGGGTCGCCGGACCATGCTTTGATCTGAGTGAAACCGGGAGGCCTATGATAGCCCTGGACATCTGGAAGGAATTCGGAATGGATAATGACGGAGCGGTACTTCAGTTCACCACCGATAACGGTGTTAACTGGAACGATGTTGGTGCACCCGGACAGGGTATTAACTGGTATAATTCAACACAAGTAACAGGATTGCCCGGAGGAACCGGATGGACGGGGAGGGAAAGCCGGTGGGTTGACAGCAGACACGACCTGGACGATTTGACAGGTGAAAGCCATGTCAGGTTCAGGATTGCCTATGGATCTGATGGAACAGGACAATCAGGAGAGGGTTTGGCTTTTGACAATATCCGCATAGGTGATCGTACCAGGCTGGTACTGCTGGAACATTTCACAAATGCCCGCGACGATAACAGCACAGAAGCCAATAATATAATTTATGAAGTTGCAGAATCAGTCGGTCATGATTTTACCTGGATCAGTTATCATACAGCATTTCCCACAAGCGATCCGATAAACAGCCGGAATAGCGTAGATCCGGCTGCAAGGGCTCTTTACTACGGTATTTCAGAAGTTCCCTACTCCTTTATGGACGGCGGATTGGGTGGAGAAGGTGAATTTGACTACTCCGAAACCACTATAAACAGGAATGACCTGGTTGCGAGAGCGCTTGCTGACCCGGGCTTCAATGTAGGGATAACCCAGAATCAAACAGGGAATGATCTTGAGATTGAGATCCTGGTAAATTCGATAACAGATGTTGACCAGAACGACCTTGTACTTAATGTTGCTATTCTTGAAACAGAGGTGGCTGCTTCAGATATCGGCCTTCAGGGTAATATGGTGTTCAGGAATGTGCTGGTAAAATTACTACCTGACGCAGGCGGTACATCGCTGGCAGCTTCCTGGCCGGAAGGACGCAGTGAAAGATATAGTTTTAATTGGCAGATAGAAAACGTCCTGAATGCTGAGAACCTTGCCATTGTTGCCTTCATTCAAAATGAAAATTCCGGAGAGATCTACCAGACAAATATCTCCTCCGATTTTGGAATACCAACCAGTATCGATCGGCCAGTTGAAACGGGTCCCGGTAGAAATATGGCATTTTACCCGAATCCTGTAACCGACTATCTGAATATTGATTTTTATGAAAATCTTATCGCAGATCACCGGGTGGAAATTTATAACCTTGCGGGAAAACTGGTATATACGGAGGTTTTGATGGCCGGCAGTTCACATTACGTAATCAACATGGAAAATCTTTCAAGAGGAATATATCTGATCAGCATCAGAACCAACAACAAAATTAAAGGTACTGCAAGGATCATGATCATGAATTGATCCCGCCCAGCAGATAGTCCAGACATTTTAGCCAGAACTTGTTGTAGTTTTTCCAGTAGACAAAATTACAACCCCAATGGGGAGCTGGATCGGACATATAGGCAAGGGTCCTCCCCTTACCGAATTTTCCTGTTGCAAGAAGGGGGTCTCCGGTTTCCTTTACACTCATTATGACCTCACAGTTTTCCCTGGGCCTTACCTGATTGTATCCCAGAATTGGCGGGAAGGATGGCAGATCAAGTTTACCGGTCCATTTCTCATGCCCGGGCATTGCAGATGCACTAAATCCTTCTGTACTTTCTACGAGGTCGTCGCCCGACAGGCAATTGACAGGTATAATATCGCGAAGCCTTGTCCTGCCCCACCCCCCCTTGCCAATTTCGCCCGAAAAAGAGAGCCAGCCACCGAGGAACATTACCGGTTTACCCTGATGCACTGCTTCAACTGTCAATCTTGTCCGGTCAGGGAAAGTCAGTATCCCGCTGCCCATTTTTTCGCGATTGAAAAAACCTGGTGCCAGCTGGAAATTCTTTGCCTCTACATCGCTGAATATTATCAGATCGTATTCTTCAAGCACTTTTTCGTATTCTCCGGGTCCCATCTTATAGAAATCCCATGATGGTATTGATCTGACCTGATGACGTCCCCCGGATTCAAGAGCTTTGACAAGCCACTCACCATAATTGAAAATATCGGTTCCCTTGTACGCATAATTAAAAGGCGATTCGGCAAAAACAGGGCCCATAAGTACCGCCCAGTCGCCGGTATAAAAAATTTTAGCCATGGTTAATAATTATATTTAATCAATCTCATTATTGAATTTTCCGTGATGTGACAGGATACAAAAAAGAAGCTCGCATCAATTCTATATACCGATTAAAACAAAAGCCATGGCAGCAATAAAGGCGCCTACTACAGGACCTGCAACCGGCACCCAGGAATATGACCAGTCACTGCTTCCCTTGTGACTCATCGGAAAAAGGAAGTGGACCAGTCGCGGCCCGAGGTCACGGGCAGGATTTATTGCATAGCCGGTTGTTCCTCCAAGTGACATGCCGATAGCCACAACAACCAGTGCAACCGGCAATGCCCCGATGGACCCGAGCCCGATCTGTACGTCAGTTATGGTTGATGTCGAAAAACTCGGATCCACGAAATGAAAAATGGTAAAAATCAGCACAAAGGTTCCCAAAATCTCGGAGAACATGTTGGACCGGTAACTTCTGATCGATGGCCCGGTACAAAATACCGCCAGTTTGGCGGCTTTATCCTCTGTAATCTCAAAGTGCTGCCTGAAAAAGAAGTAAACCAGCGATGCACCGAAAAAACCTCCAAGAAGCTGGGCAAAAACATAACCGGGTACCAGGCTCCAGTCCATTAATCCGGCAAATGCAAAACCAAAAGTAACTGCCGGATTTATGTGTGCACCAGAATGAGGGCCTGCGATTATAACTGCGAGAAATACACCAAGTCCCCATCCGAATGTAATTACCACCCATCCCCCGCCATGGCTTTTTGTGCCTTTCAGGATAGTATTTGCAACTACTCCGTCACCCATAAGGACAAGAACTGCAGTACCGATAAATTCATATAAATACATTGATGCCATAATTATTGAGATAAGTATCTGTGTTTTCCTGATTGATTTAATACCCTGGTTTGCAACCTGGTGTTGCAGATATATCAGTCAACAGACCATGAGACGGCACGTTTAACGGCATCCTTCCATTTTGCCTTTAGTTTCCGTGCAAGGGGATCGGCCATCGACCCGTTAAACTGTTTTTCGGGTTGCCACTGCTCCCTCAACTCATCTATGCTGTTCCAGTAACCGGTGGCAAGCCCGGCAAGATATGCGGCCCCGAGAGCCGTGGTTTCGGCAATTTTCGGTCTTACAACAGGTATACCCAGTATATCGGCCTGGAACTGCATCAGCATATTGTTGACCACTGCTCCACCGTCAACCCTCAGTTCTTTGGTTTCAACCCCGGTATCCATGCGCATCACATCAAGAACGTCCATAGTCTGGAAAGCAATTCCCTCCAGGGCGGCCCGTGCTATGTGTCCCTTAACCGTGCCGCGGCTCAATCCGATAAGCATTCCACGTGCATACTGATCCCAGTAAGGCGCTCCCATCCCGGTAAAGGCGGGAACGAAATAAACATCTCCGTTGTCTTCCACTGTTGAAGCAAGCGACTCAACTTCGGCTGATGAGCCAATAATGCCAAGACCGTCGCGTAGCCACTGGACAACTGCTCCGGCAATGAATATGCTGCCTTCAAGGGCATAGTCGATCTTGTCGCCGATTTTCCATGCAATGGTGGTCACCAGGTTATTTTTGGATATAAAAGGTTTGCTGCCGGTATTAAGAAGAATGAAGCAGCCTGTTCCGTAGGTGTTCTTAACCATACCCTCCTCCACACACATCTGTCCGAACATTGCCGCCTGCTGATCGCCAGCTATCCCGGCTATGGGGATCCGGGCCGACAGAAATGAGCTGCTGCTGCGGTCGTATATTTCGCTCGAATCCCGGACCTCAGGAAGCATGTTTGCCGGTATATCCAGGAGGTCAAGCATATCGGCATCCCAATCCAATGTATTTATATTGTAAAGCATTGTCCGGCTTGCATTGCTGACATCGGTTACATGGGTCCGGCCCTCTGTCATTTTCCATATCAGCCAGGTATCGACCGTTCCGAATGCCAGTTCTCCCCTTTGTGCGCTTTCCCTTGCCCCCTTCACATTGTCCAGTATCCATTTTATTTTGGTGCCGCTGAAATAGGCATCTATGACCAGGCCGGTCTTGTTGCGGATCATTTCCGCATGACCCTGCGCCTTGAGTTCATCACAGTGCCCGGATGTTCTCCTGTCCTGCCATACAATGGCGTTATATACGGGAATCCCGGTCCTGCGGTCCCACACTATCGCTGTTTCCCGCTGATTTGTTATGCCTGTTCCGGCAATCGCCCCCCCATTGATCCCCAGTTTTGAAATTGCCTCGGCAGCGACTGCCACCTGTGATGACCATATTTCATTCGGATCGTGCTCAACCCATCCGGGCTTTGGAAAAATCTGGGTAAACTCCTTTTGGGCAACGGAGCGGATATTACCCTTTTCATCAAAGATCAAAGCTCTTGAGCTTGTTGTACCCTGATCCAGGGCCAGTATGTACTTTGCCATAACAATTATTTTTTCAAAAGCCAATATAGGAAAAAACCACAACTACACCCCATTGAGCAAATATTTTTCTGTCACCTTCCTGTAATCCGAAACCTGGGACTCTATCCATTGAACATCCCTGCCCTGTTCCCCGGCCATTATGCGGGCTGCTTCAGGGGCGATGCGCAGGCTTTCACGCGCATCCAGCAACTGCGCCCGGGTGCGCCTTGACAGTACATCCTCAAGTGAAACAGCCATCTCCTCCCTGACAGCCCAGGCAACCTGAGCCCTGGCAATACCAAGGCTCGAACTGAGCCATCCTTCCAGCGACGGATCATCATCCGCAAGTTTCAGAACAGCATCCCTGTCAGAACCATATACATACATCTGATCCTCATAGATCGAATCCTCCTCGTAACCGTGGATTCGGAGACTCCTTGTAACAGGTTTTGTCCTTTTCCATCCCTTGAACTTTTCCACACGACTGATCATATCCTCCCCCATTTTCCTGAATGTTGTCCATTTACCTCCTATCATTGTAAACAGCCCCGAGCGGGACATTATAATCCTGTGGCTACGGGAAATTTCCTTCGTCTTCCGGTAGTTCTTAGAAGCGGCCAAGGGCCGCAAACCTGCAAAGACACTAAGCACATCCTCTCTTCCAGGTGCCCTGGCAAGGTACTTGCCTGCAGTCTGGAGGATAAATTCAATTTCCTCCTCCAGGGCAACTGGTTCAAGCGTTGCATGTTCTATGGGTGTATCTGTGGTGCCGATCACGATCCTGCCGTGCCATGGGATTGCGAAAAGCACCCGTCCGTCTACTGTTTTAGGGATCATCAGAGCATCATTTCCGGGAAGAAAAGACCTGTCCACTACAATATGGATGCCCTGGCTCGGCCTCATTATTGCATCCTTACCCGGTTCATCCATCTGCATTATCTCATCTGCAAATACACCTGTGGCATTTAATACCGCCCTGCCTTTTACTTTATGCTCAACGCCTGATACAGGATCATGTATTATCACCCCTGTCAGCCTTCCGCCTCCGTCCTTCAGCAATCCATTCACTTCCGCATAGTTCAGAACGATAGCGCCATGCTCTACTGCCGTTTGCAGCACATTAACCACCAGCCTTGCATCATCAAACTGGCCGTCATGATACAATACACCGGCAGTAAGTCCGCGAGACGAAACCGTCGGCATTCTTTCCACAACCTCATCGGCGGAGATACGTTCCGACCTGCCGAGGCTGTAGGTTCCTGCCATAAGATCATAGATCTTCAGGCCGGCAGTATAAAGCAGCTCATCATACAACCCGTATGCGGGAATTATGAAAGACTGGTTCCTGACCAGGTGCGGGGCATTGCGCATCAACAAACCCCGCTCCACACATGCCTCACGGACCAGGGATATATTGCCCTGTGCCAGATACCTAACTCCCCCGTGTACAAGCTTCGTGCTCTTTCCTGAAGTGGATTTGGCAAAATCGGATTTTTCAAAAAGGACGGCCGAATATCCCCGGGTGGCAGCCTCCATGACCATGCCGGCACCCGAGGCACCTCCGCCTATTATGATAAAGTCAAAAAGTCCGTTCCTTTCCCCCAGCTTTTTGAACATTGTTTCTCTATTCACGGCTTTGTTGAATTGATTATGCAGGAACTGTAAAGTACTTATTATTTTGATAACTCAACACTGATGATAGCTGAATTATAGTTTGATAAATATTTTCTTTTTATATAGATAATAGACTGGTATATATATTATCAAAACATAGATCAGCGCGTAAACCAGACTTGCAAATTTTGGTTCAAATCCGGTTGCCGTTAGTCCCCCGACAAAATGCTCATTCAGTGATCTGCCCCACAGGGGAAGGCTGTAGAAAAGTACTGAAAGCACCCCTGCAAGAACATACGCCGTAATCGCATTGGCCCCGTATATAATCCCGAAGCCTGTACCTTTCCTGAAACCTAGCATATCAATGAAAAACATTGAGACTGCCAGGGTCATGGCGGCAAGGCCGCTTGTATACAATACAAAGGAGCTTGTCCAGATATTTTTGTTAACAGGGAAAACCAATCCCCACGTTTCGCCGGTAATCACGGCGAAAAATCCAAGTGAAAATAACCAGATAAGCACCCGCTCACGACTGATATTACTGATTATCAATTTGCCGGTAAGCATTCCCGTGATACCGGTAACGATTGCCGGCAAGGTACTGAAAATCCCTTCAGGATCCCAGGTTCCCTGCCACATCCTGCCGGGAAGGATTTGCTGGTCGATCCACGCCGCCAGGTTAATTCCAGGCTCAAGCAATGGTCTGCCTTCACCCGGGGTAGGAATTAGAGTCATGGCGAGCCAGTAGAAAATTAGAATCAACGCACCTGTCCACACCTGCGTTTTCCAGCCGGTATTCAGATAAATAAAAGCGCATGCCATGAAAACCAGTGCTATACGCTGCAATACCCCGGCTATCCGAAGTGTTTCAAAATTAAAGGATGGAAACAGCGCCAGAAAAATGCCGACAGCGAAAATCTTTATGCCACGTGTCACGATTTTCCTGTACATATCTTTTTTAGGCAAGCCCGAATCAAGTCTTTTATTGTAGGCAAGCACTATCGAAACCCCGACAATAAATATAAAAAAGGGGTATATTAGGTCGGTTGGGGTAATCCCGTGCCAGTCGATATGCAACAGGGGAGGATAGACATGGTCCCAGGTACCCGGATAATTAACCATAATCATGGCGGCAATGGTAAATCCCCGGAAAGCGTCAAGTGCGATTAATCTTCCCGGGGCAGGATTTTGTGTATTTGTCATACTGTTTTTTTAATTATGTTATAGGGTAATCCTGTGGCATCCTGATCGGGGACAGGTATATGTTGTCCGTGTTACCATATTTTTAAAAGGCAATATAGTATTTTACCATTATAATTGAATCTGATAACCAGAAATATTTTTCAGGAATCTTTAATGGCCGGCAGGAAAACCGGAAGACAGAATTGCTAGGGAAGAGGAAACCCGAAGCCCGGAAGAAGTTAAAAAGGGTGGGAACATGTCCACAGGAGGATTGGGAAACATATTATGAGATAATATATGTCAGGTTGTTGAGTCTGGTTTTAACAAAATAATGCCGGATCAAATCCGGCATTATTAACCAATAAACCCTAAAACTAACCTAAAACTTAACAGAACCCCCTATGAAAAAATGTCTTCCTGCCTGCGGGAAAAAACCATCCATGAAATGTTCCTGTCCCTGGTAATTGTAACGATAAATCCAGGCATTTGTTTCAAATTTTGAATTAAAAATGTTTCCTATCATCACATTGAAGCCCAATTCCCCTGCCCATGCTGTGGAAATTGTATAATTCATCCTCAGATCGCTGAAGAAATAGGGATCAAGCATCCTGTCCCGGCTTGATGTGTTATCTATAAACTGCCGGTCGACATATTTGCCGGCAAGATTAACCCGGAAACCTTCGAACGGGGCCCATGAAACATCACTTCCTGCTACTACCGGGGGAGAAAATGCAATCTCTGTATTACCCAGATGGCTGACCAGCTGCAGGGGCTCATTTTCCGGATCCCCCCAGTAATCCCAGTTATCAACATACTCTGTAAAATCAAGTATCCTGTTCTCGCTCAGTGCAAGATTGAATCCCAGTTCCAGTTGCGGTGAAATTTTAATACCGGCCATCAATTCAACGCCGGTGCGGTAACTTTCGGGTACATTTGTCATTATTGCATTACCCACATCATTTATGTCGCCGGTCAGCACCAGCTGATCCCTGTATTTCATATAGAATACATTGGCATTAAGACTGACGTTCCTGGTTCTCAGATCATATCCTGTTTCGATATTGTCAAGTCTTTCCGGCCTGGGGATCTCTCCGGGGCGGGCATCCTTGAAGTTGCTCCTGCTGGGTTCCCGGTGAGCCACTGCATAAGAAAGGTAAATATTCTGCCTGTCATCGAGTTCGAAAAAAACACCGCCTTTGGGATTAAAGAAATGGTAATCATGGCCGCGCGAAATATCACGCAAATCGTCATCTATCCCGTCAATGGTATAATTAATTGTTCTGTATTGAATATCTCCGTACAGGTTCAACCTTCCGGATAACCTGTAGTCCATTTTTCCAAATACATTAAAATCTTTTTTGTCTCCTGCATTAAAGTACCACTGGTAATTTTTTGGAATATGTCCGGAGTGCCCTGACCAGATGATGTGTCCGTAATGATCACCGATATAATTGTTCCATGCCCCACCGAGGGTAAAATCATATTTTCTCCGGGTGTATTTCAAAGAGTATGTAAAGCCGTAAAAATCGTTATCCAGTATCTTTCTTCTTATCAGGTCGGTCCGGGAAATTAATTCATTACCAAATTCAAAGTTTTCAAGGCCGTAACTGCTTAATCTGTGACCGGGTTTGTATTGTTCGTAATATCCATACCCTCTTGTATAATGCAGGGCCGTGTTAAGGTTTAGTTCGGGCGTCAACTCCCTTGAATAGAACATCTGAAAATGATCCTGCTGGTAGTTATCAGTTTCATTATCATAATAGACTGTTTCTCCATGTTTATCCGTATAGATCCCGGCATAATTGAATCGCCTGTTAATTTCCAGCATGTCAGAGGGCACACCATACCAGGC
>SLGC01000071.1 GCA_007123885.1 Bacteroidales bacterium
AAATATCTCCGGAGACTGATATCCTCCGGTTCATCATTGAAATCACCCATTATTATTACACAGGCATCGGGATTTATGGCAAATAATGAATCGGTCATCGACCGCAATACGCCGGCCGTAAAATTACGGTAAGGCACGGTAGCTGCCTGTCCTCCCCATCTGGATGGCCAGTGATTAACAAAAAGATGCAGTGTATCGGATATTCCTGATATACCTTTTATATAAAGAATATCCCTTGTCGCTGCCAGAGTGTCAAAAGGAAATCTTATTTGTCTGAAAATTGTGTCAATGACCGTGAAATCATCCTTACGGTAAAGGACTGCCACATCGATTCCCCGATGATCAGGTGAATCCCGGTGTATTATACTGTAATTATGATTTCTTAAGCCCGTCTGGTATGCAAGCATTTTAAGCACATGCATATTCTCTACTTCACACAGCCCGATCACCGGGGGGATCCTGGACCCGCCTGCAGCAGCAAGTGCCTTGTAAATATTGTTTATTTTATTCCTCAGGCGAAAATGGTTCCAGCGTCTTTCTCCCTCCGGGGTAAAGGCACTGTCATTTTTCCCGGGCTCGTCTTCAGTATCAAAAAGGTTCTCAACATTGTAGAAAATGATCCTGAAAATTGTATCGGATAATTGCGAACTATTATCTCCGGCAGCATTGTGTGATGGATTTTTTCCCGTAGCACACTCTGATGCATAACCTCCGGCAGAATGGTGTGATGGATCAGGCCGAAAAGCCGGATTGCCGCCGGCAGTCCCGACAGGAAGGATCAGGCAGAAAAGTAGTATGATAATAATTGTCATACCGGTATTGGTTTTCTACTGGAGCTCATCCTCAACTCTTTCGAATGCACCAATATCAGGTGCGGTGTTGATCCGGCTTCTGCCTGCAAAATCAAACGGGTGTAAAACAGCTGTTTCTGGATCTCCTGCATCAATTGCAGGTGAATTTTCATCAAGATGGAAGTCCTGTGCCTTACCATCAACAAACCCCGGGTCAGTATTTATAATGCAATTCCGGAATATCAGAGGGAAAGAATCAGCATTCCTGAAATTGACAAGGCAGTGATTGAAAAGAATGTCGCCATCGCTGCCGGCATGTGCACTGAACCGGATCTCATTCTCAAGAAGACCGTGTATAATAGAATTCCCGAAGATCACGCTTAACGGCTCAGTATTATTGCCGGTGTCATTGTTTATCATTACAGAAGGGGAACTCCTGAAAGAGAAGTTCCAGTAATTTGCAATGGTATTATGGTAAAACTGGTAGTTTCCTTCATTGTTTATAACTATGGCATGATGTCCGCAATTTGAAATAACCGTATTGCGGGAATAAATTTCAGATGACCTGGCAAATAGGCCGGAATACGTCATATTCTCGATCCGGGTATTTTCCAGATACAGCACAGAAGCTTCAGGATGCTTCAGGCTGTCGGCAATTATCCCGTTCAGGGCATTTCGTATCCTGCTATAAACAAACATGTTATTACTGCTGCCTGGCATGAGCCAGATACCTTCCCACTGACCGGGAATGTTCCTGTAGACCGCTTCTGTCCGGCTGCCCTGAAAAATAACCGGATCTTCGAAGGTGCCAAGGGCCTTGATGGTTCCTTCGACATACAGCCTGGCATTTTTATGAAAATAGATCCTGACACCGGGCTCAACAGTCAGCACGTGGTCCGGTTTTACCTTCAAATAATCATACACAAGATAGGGTTTTGATGCTGACAATGTCTGGGTGTCCAGCGCCATTCCCCTGATGACATGCACATCCTGGCCCCATGAAACAAGCTTTACAGCCTGAATACCGCCCCCGGAAATGAATACTATTGAGTCCTGAACAATTACGGGGTTTTGGTTCTCAAAGGGATCAATAGTAACTTCCACAAAAACAAACAGGCTGTCACCGCCTCCCAGATCAATATCACTGAAATTGTGGCCGGCTATTCCGTCGACATTAATGCGATAGGGTGAATCAATGCCTCCTGCCAGGTAGAGTGAATTTATCCGGAGACTGTTTTTTAGGGGATTGTATATTTTAAAATGTTTTGTCGGAGAACCTGTCCCGGTAAATATGGTATCAAAGAAAATTGTATCGGCCGAAAATCTGAGGCTTCCCGGGGGAGTTTCTGAAATAGTATCTTTGCTACACGAAAAAACAGTAATCGTGATAATAAAAGAAAAAAGCAACATATAATAAACCTTCCTTGCCGGGATCATCTTTTTTTGATTCTTTTGGTAATCAGAATTTATCTGTCCTGATCTATGAAATATTTTTACTGTTATATATGCATCTATGCACCATGCGATACTGTTCAAACCGTTATTATATACCGGAGATCATACCTGCATATGGAAGAAGGATACATAATGCCAAAATTACCGAATTCAGCCTTACAGTCAAAATAGTATTTACCAGACCTTAAATAATCCAAAAATCCGTATTTTAGCAACCATTTATGGTCAAGTTAAACAAAAAATATAATAAGAGCGTCATGAAGTTAAAAAATGCATCATTACAGGCAATTTTATTATGCCTTTTATTATCATGCAATCAAAAAGAGAATATGGACCTGGTTATATATAATGCCAAAATCTATACTGTCGATGATAATTTTTCCATGGCAGAAGCAGCGGCAATAAAGGACGGCAGATTCGTTGCCACCGGCACCAATGATGAAATTACCGGAAAATACCGTTCAGCAAATTCACTTGATCTGGAAGGGAAGTTTGTTTACCCCGGCTTTATCGATCCCCATTGCCATTTTTACGGATACGGGAGCAGCCTGGTGAATGCCGATCTTGCCGGAACAAACTCGTTTGAAGAAATAATCGGCATTATCACGCAACATCATGAGAATTATCCTTCGGAATGGATCCTGGGACGGGGATGGGACCAGAACAGGTGGCCGGTCCAGGAATTCCCCCATAGAGATCATCTGGATAAGGTATTTCCGGATACTCCCGTCCTTCTGACAAGGATAGACGGGCATGCAGCAATTGCTAATTCTGAAGCCCTGAGGAGAGCAGGGGTTGATGCAGGGTCATCCGTATCCGGAGGCGAATTCCTGAAAGAAGGAAAAGAGCTTACCGGTATATTGATCGATAATGCCATAGGCATGGTGAGGCAACATGTTCCGGCTCCCGAATACAGTGAGAAAGTTGCAGCACTGATGAATGCCCAGAAGAACTGTTTTGCGGTGGGGTTAACGTCTGTGGGCGATGCCGGCCAGGACAGGGATATAGTTCTGCTGATGGATTCCCTGCAAAAAGCGGGCGACCTTAAGATGCGTGTATATGCAATGCTGAACCCAACCCGCGAAAACTACGACCGCTTCATGTTGCGAGGCATTTACAAAACAGATCATCTGAATGTAAGGTCGGTGAAGCTTTTTGCCGATGGAGCCCTGGGATCAAGGGGTGCAAAACTGATCGAGCAGTATGATGACGATCCCGGAAATACAGGACTACTGGTTGAAACACCCTTAAACCTTCAACGAATTTCACGGCTGGCATACGAGCACGGTTACCAGGTAAACACTCACTGTATAGGTGATTCGGCTGTCCGTCTTATCCTGGATATTTACGGCAACATACTGGGTGGAAAAAACGACCGGCGTTGGAGAATAGAACATGCGCAGGTGGTCCATCCGGAGGATTTTGATCTTTTTGGAAAGTACTCCGTTATACCCTCAGTGCAGACAACACATGCCACCTCCGATATGAAATGGGCCGGCAGCCGCATTGGTCCCCGCCTTAAAGGGGCATATGCATTCCGCGAACTGCTTGACCAGAATGGCTGGCTTCCTAACGGGAGCGATTTCCCGGTGGAACATATCAACCCCCTTTACGGTTTCTATGCAGGAGTGGCAAGGAAAGATCTTGACGGTTATCCCGAAGGCGGTTTCCAGATGGAAAATGCCCTTTCCAGAGAGCAGGCGTTAAGGTCGATGACCATATGGGCTGCAAAAGCAAATTTCGAGGAGGATGAAAAAGGAAGCATCGAACCCGGCAAGCTTGCCGATTTTGTGGTTACCGGCGAGGACCTGATGCAAATTGATATTGACGGGGTGCCTCAGATGGGAATACGATATACTTTCTCCGGAGGGGAAAAAGTTTATCGGGCGGAAGACTAAATTTACCCGCACCCTTTATTATCCCATCACTGCCAAAAAACCGGCCGGATGAATATTTCATCCGGCCGGTAACCCACTGCTTGTTAACCTAAAAACAAGTGCCCTGTATTAATTGAGTCCCAATGGTTCACCAAGATAAAAATCAAGGATCATGGAACGTAGAAAATATTCGTATTTTGCCTGTGCCCTGCTCGACCGGGCCCTGAACAAGCTTGCCTGTGCATGCTGATAATCGACAAAATTTATCAGGCCAAGCCTGAACTGCTGACCTGCATGCTCTGAAGTCTGCATGGCATAGGAAACGGTCCGGTCGGCAGAATTAAACCGGTTATAGGCGTTTATTGCATTATTATACATAAGGTGTATTTCAGAATAAAGATTCTGCCTGGTTTCTTCAAGCTGGTATGTGGCATCAAGAACCGATATCCTTGCATTGCCTATCCTGTTTCTTGCATTCCATCCGTCGAAAATAGGGATAACAAGACTCAGTCCAACCTGCCAGTAGCGGTTATCCTTAAGCTGAGTGGAATAATCATATCTGCCGCCGGTTACCGGATCGAGGGCAAGTTCAGAATACCGGCTGTAAAACAATCCACGCATCGCCAGCCGCGGACTCTGCTGTCCCCTGACCATGGAAAGATGCTTTTCCCTGCTTTTAAGAAAATATTCTGCCGCCCGCACATGGGGAAGATACTGTTCGGCCCCGTCGTATATATCCGAAACGGAACCCAGGATAGCTGATTCACTTATTTCAAACTCTTCGGGTCGGGCAATGCCGAATTCATCTGCGGGATCAAGCTGAAGTATCTGGATAAGGCTAAGATAGGAGTTGCTCAAATTATTGTTCGCCAGGGTAAGCTGGTATTCATTGGCAGCATTCTGCGATTCCACCTCAAGCAGTCTTCCCAGGGAGATGTTCCCCACGTTGAAGTTTACCTTGGCTGCCTCCACCTCAAGGGTAGAAACATCAAGCTGACCGGCGGCAATATCCCTCAAATCCATGTCCAGCAATATCTGAAAATAGGCTGCCGCAATATTAAGGGACAGATCATTTCTGGCACGTTCAATCTCCTGAAGCTGGAACGACAGCAAATATCTTTGTTGCTGAATATTATTATGGTTCTGGAATCCGCCAAAGATACTCAAACTGCCTTGAATTCCCAGGTTACCCTGTTCAAAAGCCCTGTTTTCCCATTGATAAGTATCATAATTAAGCGCTCTTCCAGAATTGAAGTCATGATTTGCAAAAGCGGAGACACCGGGAAGCACCTGTATCCATGAAGTGTTGTAATTATTCCGGGCAATTTCCGATTGTAGCTGCTGTCTTTTTAGCTGAATATTATTTTCCATTGCATATTCGAGGCAATCTTCAAGCGTCCACAAACTCTGGGTGTAAGCTGGAAATATTGAAAATAATAAAACAATTATTACTGCTGCAAAACTCTTCATAATCTAAATATTTTGGCTTTCTTTTCAGGTTCAATCCTGCTTTGGCTTTATCTCCACTTTTCCTCATTAAAAAACCTGCCGTACCCCTGGATTTTCAGCCGGGAAATGTCTGAACAAGCTCCCGTGCCGGATCATAAGCCTGTAGTGTGAAAACAACCGTTTCCAATCCCCCGTTTCATGATCACCTGTTCTGTTATAAAAGTTTTTTTACATTTTCGGTAACTATATGTCCGTCGAAAAGCTGGACTATCCTGTGAGCCTTGTCAGCATCTGATGGTGAGTGAGTTACCATGACTATGGTTGTGCCTTCGGAATTCAGTTCGCCCAGAAGGTTCATTACCTCTTCACCATTGGCAGAATCAAGATTTCCTGTCGGCTCATCGGCAAGTATGAGTTTTGGTCTTGTAACCACGGCCCGGGCTATTGCCACTCTTTGCTGCTGGCCGCCGGAAAGCTGCTGTGGAAAATGTTTTGACCTGTGCCCGATCTTCATCTTATCAAGCACTGCCGCAACTTTCTTCCGCCGCTCGGAAGAGGGTACATTCAGATAAAGAAGGGGAAGTTCGACGTTCTCATGTACCGTCAGCTCATCAATAAGGTTGAAGCTCTGAAATACAAACCCGATGTTTGATTTACGAAGATTGGTACGCTGACGCTCGCTGAATCCGGAAACCTCTATATCGTTGAACCATAACTCACCGGCACTGGGATTATCCAGCAATCCGACTATATTGAGCAGAGTGGATTTACCGCATCCGGATGGCCCCATGATGGCTACAAATTCGCCATGGCTTATTTCAAGGTTTACCTTGTTCAGGGCAGTGGTTTCTACCTCATCTGTCCGGAATATCTTTGTCAGTTCAAGTGTTTTGATCATGATTCTGTTTTTAAATTTCTAATACATCGATTATTTTATCTTAATATCAGTCTGTCAATATTTCCGAAATTGTCATAGTTGGATGTTATCACTCTTTCACCCGGTTCAAGGCCATCCAGTACCTCATAGAACGTGGGATTCTGCCGGCCTATCCTGATATTTCTTCTTATCGCATATGAACCCGAGGGATCGACAACATAGACCCATTGGCCTCCGGTGCTCTGGTAAAATCCTCCGCGTCTGACAAGTATTGCATCCCTAGATTCACCAAGTTCAAGTCGGATCCGGAATGTTTGTCCGATACGCAGCTGATCCGGCACACCATCAACGAATTCCATATCAACGGCAAAACGGCCGGCACTTACTTCCGGATAAATCCTTGTGATAACAAGATCATAATTCCGGCCCGTAAATTCAAAGGTTCCTGAAAGTCCCTGGGTTACCCTTGATATATAATGCTCATCAACCTCAACCCTGAGTTTATAGGAATCAAGGATATTGATCCTGCCAAGCCTTTCACCACGGTTGATCATCTGACCTATCTCAAGGTTAAGGGAAGCCAGTTCACCGTAAACGGGTGCTGTCAGCTTCATGGCATCCAGGCGCTGGTGTACCAGTTTCATATTTTCCTCCATATTATTCAAAGAAGTTTCCATTGCGTCAAGCTGCAATATCCGGTACAGTGAATCCTGTTCATAGCTCTCCTGGTACAGGTCAAGCCTTCTGCGTGAAATATCATATTGTTCCTTTGAGATCTCATAATCCTCCCTCGATATATGATTCTGTTCCATCAGGATTTTATTGTTACGGTATCTGCGCTCATGCTGCCGGAGTGCAAGTTCAAGTTCCAGGAGCTGGTTCCTGTAGGTAAGATTCTGCCCTTCCAGCTGTACCTTGAACATGCGCATATCATTTACAGTCCGGGCATAATTGGTTTCATGATTTGAAATTTCGAGCAAAAGAGTGGTGTTGGAAAGCCTTGCCAGGGGCTCCCCCACTTCGACCATTCCACCTTCCCTTCTGAATATCTCCTCGACCCGTCCTCCCTCGGTTGCATCAAGGAATATCGTCTGTATAGGTTCAACAGTTCCGATAACTGATATAAAATCAAGGAAGGCATCTTCCCTGACCACATCTATAGTTATCTTATCTGCATCAACATTCAGCCGTGAACTTTTGTCCCCGTAAACTATCTGGTAAAATACCAGGAGTACAGCAATGGACGCGAGAGTGATCCAGGCTGCCCTTCTCCATTTTTTACCTTTATTTTCTATCTTACGATCCATACTCATTTTAGGCAAGCTTTTTATGTTCTGCACTAAGAATCCCATGAATTATGCCAAACGCCGTAAAGCATTGTATAAATGACCATTAAGGAAATAATAGGGAAAACCTTGTAAAAAAATAGTGTCCGGAAATGAGACAGATATAGTACGATATCGAACATAGTAAAAGAATAATCGTATATTTGCAACATTTACGTGGTAATCCACTCTGGCAATGGCAGATAATTGCAATAAAGGGGAGTACTGTACTTCAGGTTGCAACCAGGTCCCGGCAAAACGGTTAATCATCCCGCTGTTTAATGCCACCTGGAGGTAAAATTAAACTTGTAGAAAAACCGTGAACAAGAGGGGTTGACCTTAAAACGTGGCCTCGCCCTAAATGGAAGTCCGGTTCCCGGAAAAAGCGGAAGTTTTTAAACAGAATGAACTATACGACAATGGAGAAAACAAAAAAAACCGGAAAAATACTGGCAGTTGATGATAACGAAGACATTTTATTCGCTCTTAAACTGCTCCTTAAACAGCATGTCGAACTTCTCACAACCACTGAAGATCCTTCAGACATACCGGAGTTGATGAACAGGGAAGATTATGATGTCATTCTGCTGGACATGAACTTTACAAAGGATGCCATAAGCGGCCAGGAAGGCTTTGACTGGCTCCAGAGAATACTTGAGATCGATCCTGAAGCTGTCGTTGTATTTATTACTGCATACGGAGATGCTGAAAAAGCGGTGAAGTCAATCAAGGCCGGAGCCACTGATTTTGTGCTGAAGCCCTGGCAGAATGAAAAACTGATTGCGACAGTATCAGCATCTGTTCAGCTTAAACAGTCAAGGAATGAAGCCAGCGGACTTAAAATAAGGCAAAAAGAGATCAGCAAGGTTCTTGACCAGCCGTTCCAGGATTTTATCGGCGCCTCGCCTGAAATGCAGGAAGTATTCGCTACTATTAAAAAGGTAGCCAAAACAGATGCCAATGTGCTTATCCTGGGTGAAAACGGGACCGGCAAGGAACTGGTGGCCAGGGCCCTCTACAGGCACTCTCCCAGGAAAGAGGAAGTTTTTATAAGCGTTGATCTGGGCAGCCTAAGCGAAACGCTTTTCGAAAGCGAACTTTTCGGGCATGTAAAGGGGGCATTTACCGATGCCATTAAAGAGAAGGCCGGAAGATTTGAGATTGCCTCCGGCGGAACCCTGTTCCTTGATGAAATAGGAAACCTTTCTCTTCCGATGCAGGCCAAACTGCTTACCGTTATCGAAAGGAAAGAGGTGATCAAGGTAGGCTCCACCAAAACCATCCCCATCGACATAAGGCTTATCTGTGCCACCAATAACAATATCCACCAGATGGTGGCGGATGAAACTTTCCGGCAGGACTTGCTGTACAGGATCAATACCGTTGAGATCCAACTTCCTCCACTGAGGGAGAGGACAGGCGACATACCCATACTTGCTGCACATTTTCTGAAAATATACAGCAAGAAATACAAGAAAAATATCACCCGGATAAGTAATGAGGCCCTTAACAAGCTTAACCAGTATCGTTGGCCCGGGAACGTAAGGGAATTGCAGCATGCTATTGAAAGGGCACTGATCATGAGTGAATCGTCCAGGCTGGAGGCAGATGACTTTATCCTTTCCTCCCATGCAAGGAAATCGGATGAGCTGGAAATTCAAACATATAACCTTGATGAAATCGAAAAGAATGTGATAATGAAAGTGATGAAACAGAACCAGGGCAACATTTCACAGGCTGCTTCGGAACTGGGGCTCACGCGGACATCCCTTTACCGCAGAATGGAAAAGTATGGTTTATAAAAATTTCAGGATCAATAGCCTTATCAGGATAATACTGCTGACAATCAGTATTTTTGTCTTTGTCTATACACTTCTGCAGTACAGCTTTCATATTACCCCCGTCCTGCTCGGCTTTTTGATACTGATCCAGATAGTCCTTCTGTTTAAATATGTCGATAAAGTTAACCGGGATCTTACCACTTTCCTTGAATCCATAAGATTTTCAGAATTCAGCCTGACATTTCAGACCCGGGGACTGGGCAGATCATTTGATGAACTTAACAGGGCATTTAATGATGTGATCAAAGATTTTCAAAAAGTCCGGTCTGAAAAGGAGGAACATTTTCAATACCTGCAAAGCATAGTCCAAAACATAGATGTCAGCATCCTGGCCTACCAGCGGGATGGAACGGTGGAAATGGTTAACAAGGCTGCCAAAAAGCTGTTCCAGATAAGCAGTCTTCGTAATATTCGCGCACTGAATACTCTAAGCAGTGAACTTGTTTCTGTTCTGACAGAAATAAAACCGGGGGAAAACAAACTTGTCAGAATACAGGAACAGGATGATCTGTTGCAACTTGCCATATTCGCCACGGAACTTAAGATCCACAACAAGGAAATTATTCTGTCTACAATAAAGAATATTCAGAATGTACTGGAGGAACAGGAGACCGAGGCATGGCAAAAACTCATAAGGGTTCTGACCCATGAGATCATGAACTCAATTACGCCAATAGCATCCCTATCATCAACTCTCGACATGATGCTGAACGGGATGGTAACCGGTGAGGAGTCCCAGACACTCGATCTGGAATCTGTAACGGAAATACAGCAGGCACTTCAGACAATAAATAAAAGAAGTACAGGGTTGCTGCATTTTGTAAATACCTACCGGAACCTGACAAGGATACCGAAACCCAATTTCAAAATTTTCCCTGTCAGGGATCTTATCGGTAATGTGCAGCTGCTTATGGAAGAGGAGCTTAGTCAAAATGAGATAAAGCTTATCACCTCGGTAATACCTCCTGGCATTGAATTTTCTGCCGATGAACAGCTTCTTGAACAGGTCCTGATAAACATGGTCAAAAATGCCATCCAGGCCCTCAACAACAGGCCTGATCCTGAAATAAATATCAAGGCATTTATTAACAAAAGAGGCAGGCTTACAATCCAGGTAATAGATAACGGTCAGGGTATCCTTAAGGATGTTCTCGATAAGATATTCATCCCCTTCTTTACCACAAAACCGAAGGGATCCGGAATCGGGCTCAGCCTCAGCAGGCAGATAATGAGGCTTCACGGCGGAACAATATCGGCCAGTTCCGAGCCCGATGTGGGATCTACCTTTACACTGACATTCTAAGTGGGATCCACCTTTACACTGACATTCTCAAAAATTCGCTGAAATCGGACTATCCACCCCTGAAAGAGGTGGCTTTAACCCCGATTTTTGCTACGCACCGCTAATTTTTTTAATCGTACATTCCTTTCGGGCAAAGCCCCGCAGGAGATGACCGCGCCTAAAGACGCGGGTTTACAAGTTAAACTAAAATGACCTGGCGGTCCGTAAATCTACCTTCACAGGTGGCATGCTCCGCCATTTCTGCATGCCTTGAGGCGCAGCGTGATAATCCTCGCGCTGCTTCAGTTCGACCTTTTCTTAGTCCCAAATGACCGGCTGTTCCACGCGGGATATTTATCTCCCTGCTCGTCAGCTTTCAGGTGCGGAGGCTGAATCCAGGAACAGGGTAGTATCAGGATGGTTCCTTAAAATAGTGGCAGGGCAGGCAGTGCTGATCTCTGCATTCAGGGTATTGTATACCGCCTCTGCTTTTCTTTCGCCTGGAACCACACAACTGATAGTTTTACAACTCATTATTGCGGGAATAGTAAGGGAAACTGCCTTTTTAGGAACATCCTCCAGGGTGGGGAACCAGCCTTCTCCGAATTGCTGTTTCCGGCAGGCTTCGTCGAGTTCGACATCCTTCACCCATAAGGGATCGTTAAAATCAGCTACCGGAGGATCATTGAATGCAATATGTCCGTTTTCACCTATCCCTATACAGGCAAAATCGACCGGGTTCTCCTTGAGCAGTTTCTCATACGCTTTCATATTATCCTTCAGGTTTTCAGCATCTCCACTAATCAGATATACCTTGCCGGGAGATACAATATCCAGGATACGTTCTTTAAGATATTTGCGGAAACTGGCAGGGTGCCGGTCAGAAATACCGATATACTCGTCAAGATGAAAAACAGTGATTTTTTTCCAGTCAATATCCAGTTTTTTCAATGCCTCCAGCATCGCAAACTGAGAAGTTCCCGTGGCAAGGATCAGATTGGCCGATCCTTTTTCACCAATAATTGATTGAACACTTGATGCGGTAAAAAGTGCCGCAGCTTCTCCCATTTCAGATTCCGAAGAGTAAACCTTTACCTTTAATTTATCTTTCTGAAATGCTTTTAGAGGTTGAGCCATTTTTTTTAAATTTTTTGTTAAACAAATTATTTGATTATAACCTTTGATTATC
>SLGC01000139.1 GCA_007123885.1 Bacteroidales bacterium
CCGTAGTATGAAAAGTCTGCCCATTCCAGATTCCCGATTTGCTCGTATTTGGCTTCAAGATGGTTGATAAGGCTGGTTTGAGAAATGCCGTATACATACCTGTCCTCAAAGTAGCATATATTAGGAACCCTGTAAAGAATGTATCGAATACTTCCTAAATAATGACGGGCATCGACAACAAGCACCTCTTCACCATACAGGGTATCCGTATCCGTTGTCCATTCATAACCGTTTTCCTCAAGATATCCTATCACATCTTCATAACCCCGACCGACCATTATTTGCTGGGAATATCCAGCCGCCGAAGCGAAAAGCAGAAATGTGAAAATGAATTTTCTCATATCATTTACATTAATTCATCATTTAATAATTTTCCGGATCTTTACCTGACAGCCGGTACAAACCGTCCGTACCGGTAATGATAGATAATATTGTGGATCCTTATTAATTCATCCTTGTCAACCGTAGCCCGCAGATCCATAATGTCTTCCTCAATGGTATGGATGGAGCCGTCAGTATGATATGCTATTTCAAGGTATTCCGGATGTATCATTGCATCAAAGCCGCAAAGGATAACTCTCACCGGCACTTTCAATTGTTTTAACAATTCAATGTCCCTTACTGCACTTGTATTATCGGCCACCAGTATCAATTCACTATTGTTATTCATATACCTTAATGAATATAGTAGTGCTTCAAGATCATTTTCAGGGGCATCACCACTGCACCCAAAACTCTCGGCATAATAGAGTGTGCTTAAGACGGAGTCAATGTCGGTGGAGCCGGAATAATGGAAACCGCCTGTTGCGCCGGTAATTTTCTCCTTCTGGGACTTCCCGTCCCCATCATTGAAAAATATAAACTGGCATCGCTGGTTTTCAGAGAGCTGCATAGCCATCCAACTCAGGACCTGATCAGTATATGGATCCATGCTGCATGTTACGTCGATAACGATCACCTTATCTTTCCATTCATTCATAAACCGATGAAAAACAGCATTTACCTCCTGATGTTCCTTTATAAAATAGGTGAAATCGTTGTCAATTTTCTTCCTGTCCCTGTCAGCCATTTTATTAATCACTTCAAATCTTTTTTCAGGAAGAAGGCCTCTTGTCCGGTTCCTCATGTCGTGAACTCTTGTAGCAGCGGCGTTAACCCTGGTAAGTTTTAAGGAATCCAAAAATGAAAACAGTTCCTTTTGTTCTTCAAGCTGGGCAAGGCGTTTACGATATTCAAGTGATGAAACAAAGTTTATCTCAATAATTCTCTCCTCAAGCTCTTCTGTTGCGGGGACTGACATTCTTTGGAATACGCGGAGCATCTCTGTCGAAAAGTGATACCTGTCACCCCTGGGGATCAGTATCCAGGCCCATCCGGTTTCATCGGTCGTTACTTCAAACTCAGTCCCCCTGTCAAGACCCTGGATTTTAATTTTTTCATCTGCAACATCTGTGGAATCAAGATCATAATAATGGAACCCAACCAGGATTTTATCAAGAGTTGGATACATATTGCCTTTCCCGGATCCATCATATTCAATGTCAATATTTAGAAAATGGTCAGGTTCATAGGGGACAGAAAACCGCATGAAATTCTTAGCATCTTCGAAATTGACCTGATAATCCTGGCCCGGGGGAAGCAGGATTTTGGCATTCCCATCAGCATCTGTCTGGGCTATATGCACTTGCTGGTCAGTCAAGGAAAGGATCTCAAATTTTTCTGACACAGGAACCCCCGTTGCTCCTGCAATGGTAATATTTATATTTTCTGCAACTGACATGACAGCAAACTGCCGGTTGATGATCATCTTTAAATCCATGATAAATTCAGGTTCATCCGGGATGTGTACAATGTCGGCTTGCGATACCTGTCCCACGTCAATGATATACCTCTGGCCCGCCGGTACCAGTATTTCGCACAGCCCCATTGCATTTGTAAGGAGATTAACCGATATCCCGCAATTTGAGCCTGATACATGGATTTCGGCTTTCTCGATCGGAACCTCGTCATAATCTACCACCAGAATAACCAGCAGTGCATTTTTATCGTCAGGTAGAAGCTCCTGGTTATATGCAGGCGATATACAAAATATCAAAATTACAAGGGGCAGAAATTTAAGAGAGTTTATCATTTCGTAATGGATTGCGAAAACTTGTAATGGTGAAGCAGGCCAAGAAATAATGATTAACAACTGATGTTGTTAATTACTGGTGCCTATTTATTTACGTCAACATTTAATAATATGTTACGAAGTCAAATGGATTGGCTAATAAAAAATATTTCCAGGGCATGGTAACGGAGTTATGTAGTTCAAATCTTATAAGTCTTGGAATTATTCCATATATTTAATGAGATTATACCCTGGCAAATGAAGACTAAAATATATGCACCCCACCGGCACCCTCAGGACGAGGACATTAAGGTATGCTTAACACATTCCTGCAATGATAATTACAATAGAAATGTCATGCTTCGGTTTGGATTAAGTTCACCTTATCCACAAGATAGTTTCCCCAACTATAACTGGAGCTACTCAACTGCTATAGGTGAAATTGACGGTATCAGGATTCATTTTTTTCTAATCTTTAACAGAATAAAAAACAATGAAGTAGGCCTGTGGACCTATCCCGACAATAAGGAAGGAATTGAAAAATTCTCCGGCATTTTCTCTTTACTAAATGATTTCTCTAAATGATTTCTCAAAGAAGTCAAGGGGAAAAATCCGGAAATAATCTCAGGATATAAAATCTAATAACACCTGGCTTTGCTTTAAGCCTTAACTTACTGTCCTGCCTGCAAATTTCTTATTCGGGTTTACCGAAATTACAAGGTTCCTGGAGCGAAGGCTTCCGGGGTGTAATTCTTTAAGTTACCTGAAGTTTGTTAAAAGACTTATCCTGGAGGATTTCTCTCCGGGGCCTCTTGGAGAGGAAGAGGAGTTGATGCTGGCGATGTTCCATTATGATATGTGGCAGAAGTCCGGCGCCGAACCCGGCTTCGTTGATTTCCGTGAAAGCGTAAAAAAAGTTATTAAGGAAAACCCGGTGATGACGGCAGAGATGCTGGAGGTGACAGATTATCTGATGAGTATTCGCCTACTACCATGTACGAGGATTATGCCCTGAATGAGTTTCTTTTTTGCAAGAAGATCCTGCTGTTTGTGCAGGAGCAGAACAGGGATGAGTACGGGCTTGCCATGTCGTATGTTTTCCTGGGTGAGGCGAGCTTTGTGAAGTCGTA
>SLGC01000043.1 GCA_007123885.1 Bacteroidales bacterium
TAAAAAAATATTCGACCGGATTTCGAATATTTATAAAATTTTTAAATTTTATTTCCGGCCGGGTATAAAAACCCTTTTCCGGAACTTCTTCAGCTTACATAAAAATAATTAATTATCGACTTTCTTTCGAATCCCTGTCATAATACCATAATACAGGGTGGCCACAAATTGATTTCTTCCATTCCTGCCGGCTTTATAATTGTATCCGGATCTGCTTAAATATAAACTCTATCACATACCTTCCGGTTAAAGCCCCTCCAGGACATGACCTCGGCTGAGGGACCCGGGGTTTCTATACTTAACCTAAAAATAGTTAATAAGGTTTGCCGGTAAGCTAATTTTATGTACTTTTAAAAGTAATCACAATTGTCCATATTTGATCAAACAGACTGCTGTTTATGAAGCATGTGGTTATTTTTCCCGGTATATTCATTCTGTTCGTCTACCTGGCGGGACAGCCGTTTCCAGTTATATCTGCCACAGGTCTTTATGGGGCGGCAGCAACCGGCATATCCCTGACAATTGACCCCGGATCCACTGATCTTGCAGAAATTCATTACCAGCCGGATACTTCGGCCGCCTCTTCGAATTCCAATGAAATAAAATTAAGGGTCTTCCCAAATCCGGCCACCGATTTTGTAAGAATAGAATGGCAGGCCCTGTGGAAACCGGAAATACATGCCGAACTGTATGACCTGTTTGGAAGAAGGCTAATAATCGAGAATACAGAATCTTCCGATAACCATATCCAGATAGATGTCCAGTCACTGCAGCGGTCAGCCTACCTGCTTAAAATATCATCTTCAGACGGAAGATTCTCAAGGACTTACAGGATAATAAAATACTGATACTATTCCGGTTTTATCTGATTTACCCTTCATCACAGGAATTTGTGGTGACAATGGCACACCGGCTGCAGTAATCTGCGGGCAGGACGGAATTTGTTTCAGGTACTGTTTTGAGCAATATTTATGAGGTGGCAGCCGTCGTACAACACCGCCGGCAGAATGCTTTGCTTATAAAAAGCTCCCGCCAAAACAAATCAGAGGGAGAATTTGTATCTGGCTTCGGGAATAATATCCTGTGAAGAAAAGTCTTTTTTAAGATACTTGTAATAGGCGGTGATCGCGATCATTGCCGCATTATCTGTCGTGAACACAGGTTTGGGTATAAAAACCTCCCAGTTTCGATCTTTTCCGTAACTGGTCACAGCATTCCTCAGGCCCGAGTTGGCAGCAACTCCCCCGGCAAGGGCTATGACTTTTATCCCGGACAATTCTGCTGCCTTTACAAGGTTGTCCATCAATACCTCTGTGATGGTATATTGAAGGGATGCGCAAAGATCATTAAGGTTTTTTTTGATAAACCCGGGATCTTTTTTAACCTGGTCCCTGAGAAAATAGAGGAAAGAGGTTTTCAGTCCGCTGAAACTGAAATTCAACCCTCCTGCCGAGGGACGGGCAAAAACGAATGCCCGGGGGTCACCCTCCCTTGCATGCCGGTCAACCCATGGCCCCCCGGGATAGGGAAGTCCCATGAGTTTGGCACATTTATCAAAAGCTTCCCCGGCGGCATCGTCAATAGTCTGCCCCAGAATTTCCATCGACAGATGATCCTTTACATGGATGAGCTGTGTATGTCCGCCGGAAACCAGAAGGCAAACAAAGGGAAAGGAGGGAAATTTTCTATCAACTCCTGTTTCACCTATATAATGAACCAGTATATGTGCTTGCAGATGATTTACTTCAATAAGTGGTATGTCCATGGCATGTGCAAATCCCTTGGCAAACGATGTACCCACCAGCAGCGATCCCATCAGCCCCGGACCCCTGGTGAATCCAACGGCTGAAACTTCTGATTTGGATATTCCCGATTCCCTCAGGGCAAGGTCAACGACAGGGACAATATTTTGCTGGTGCGCACGGGAAGCCAGTTCAGGAACAACCCCGCCATATTTAATATGAACATCCTGACCGGCAATAATATTTGATCTTAAAATTCCGTCTGTTATTACTGAAGCCGATGTTTCATCACAGGAAGATTCTATACCCAGTATATTTATTGACATTATTCTGCATTAAGTTAATCAAGTATGAACTATTTTTTCTTTTTTTACGTTTCAGAATAACAAACACCAAAGTTATCAAAAAATTATACAAGATAGCGGCTATTATTGCACTGACAGTGATAACACTCCCGGTGTTTGCATATTTTCTCGTACAGTGGCCTTCAGTACAAACCTTTCTTACCAGGCAGATTGCCAAACAGGTCTCAGCCAACCTCAATGCAAAATTCGAGGTGGGAAGGGTAGATATAGTTTTTTTCAACAGGGTGTTATTGCGTGATATCCATATAGAAGACCAGCAGGGGGATACCCTGCTGAAGGCCGACAGGCTGCTTGCCACTATACATTACCTTAACAGGTCCAAAAAGAAAATTCATTTCAATCAGATAAACATGCATAATGCACGGATCAATCTTCAATCCGATGCCGACTCCGTATTGAACCTGCAGTTTATAATTGACGCCCTGTCATCTGATGATACATTGAAAAACAGGTGGGATTACAGGATCAACTCCATAAACCTGAAGAATTCCCGTTTCGTCTACCAGAAGCACAACAAGGTTAAAAATGAATATGGCATTAAT
The DNA here is from genome assembly GCA_007123885.1 of Bacteroidales bacterium. GTDB lineage: Bacteria > Bacteroidota > Bacteroidia > Bacteroidales > PUMT01 > PXAP01. The sequence continues at coordinate 2,650 of SLGC01000043.1, forward strand.
TTCGACGATATAATGGTTGCCAGTTTGAATGTCCTGGCCAATAACATTCACAGAAGATCCGACTCACTTTTTTTTAAAATCAGATATCTTAATCTGAGTGAAAAAAACGGCTTTATTCTGAACCATTTTTCTTCTGAAAACATTGTTTCTCCCTCTGGCATAGAGCTTGAAGATGTGCATATTATCACTCCGTTCTCACGCCTCAACCTGGAACATTTCCACATGAATTACGAAGATGCCGGTGCCTTTGGTGATTTTGTCAATCAGGTTGAACTGGCCGGCAATTTCAATACTTCGGCAATAGATTTCAGGGATCTGGCCTATTTTGCACCCGGACTCAGGGGCATTGACCTCGAGGTTAATTTATCGGGCGAGATTACCGGAAAGATAAACCATCTCAGAGGAAGCGGACTGAATATTAAGAGCCTGGATGAAACATCCCTGCTGGCGGATGTCAGTATGATAGGATTGCCTGAATTCAGAGAAACTTTTATTCTGCTTAATCTTCATGAATTTATTTCCTCTTCCCCGGAAGTGCTTGAACTCGTAAGATCCATAAGGCGCAACGATCAGATTGCCACCTCACTGCCGGTAGATCTGCCTGTCCTGGGAAAATTGCAATATACCGGTGAATTTACCGGCTTCCTGAATGATTTTGTAGCATTCGGCGAATTGAACACAGACAGGGGCACCATCCGATCTGATATTTCCCTTAATCCCGATGCTGACAACATGCTTAATTTCAGAGGGAGGCTCAGGACGATTGATTTTGATGCAGGTGCATTAACCGGTTCCGGACAAATAGGCAAAATATCATTCAATGGCGGACTTGACGGGCAAATCTCACCACAAAAAGGGATCTATGCCTCTATGGAAGGAGTCATAGATTCAGTTTTCCTGTTCGGATACAACTACAAGCAAATTCAGCTGGCCGGGAAACTTGAAGAGAGGAAGTTTGACGGATTCGCAAATATTCATGATCCAAACCTCCATCTGGATTTTCTTGGCAGCATTGACCTGTCCCGGGAAACTCCCTCTTTTGATTTTTTAGCCGATGTGTCAGGTGCACGGTTGCATGATCTGAAACTCATCCAGCAGGATACCTCGCTGGTGCTCTCTTTTGTTTCCAGGGCAAATTTCAGCGGAAGCCATATTGATAATCTGAATGGGAAAATAGATGTGGGAAAAACTGTTTTTGAAAGGAACGACCATGTTTTTTCCATTGAAAATGTAATTCTTGAAGCAGAAGGTGCAGAAGATGATAACAGGCGGGTCACTCTTTATTCTGATCTTGCAGAGGCGAAAATAGAGGGCAATTATGAATTCGCTACCATTATAAGATCATTTAACCATTTTATAGGCAACTATATCCCCTCATACAGCAATCAGCAGAGAACCCGGCCCGACGTTACCGGCAACAGTTTCAGTTTTAATCTCCGTCTTGATGATGTCAGCGAATTTACCGGTTTCTTTATTCCCCGGTTCTCATTATCGGAAGGCACCAGGCTCGAGGGGCTTTATGATCCGTCCTCCCATGTTGCGGTTATTACAGGGTATACCGGAGAATTCAGGATCAATAATCACTTTTTCAGGGACATGCAGCTGGTTTCACAATCAGATGACTCAGTCTTTAGCATTATGTCGAATGCAAGACATGTATTGGTAGGAAATCGCTTTGTCCTGGAAAATATGGACGTAACATCAACTATAGTGAATGACAGCATCACTTTCAGTACACGGTGGGACAACCACGACAAAATCAGATACAAGGGGGAAATTTCTGCTTCAGTGGGTTTTCTCAAGGATCCGGGGGTGAAAAAACCTGCCGTCAACATAGATATCAATCCTTCAAGGATTATAATAGCAGATACCATCTGGCATATTGAATACAGCAATATACTTGTTGACTCCACATCATTGCAAATCAATGATTTTGTTTTCGGCCGGCCGGACCAGCATATGAGAGTCCATGGAAAGTTATCTGAAAATCCCCATGATTCGCTTCACATACAATTTCTGAATATTGATGTGAGAAATATTGAGCATTTCACCAGTCTGGACAATTTTCATATTACCGGAAATATAACAGGAAATGTAGGACTTTCTAATGTATTTAAGGATCCTGTGTTCATTACCGACCTGGAAGTGGACAGGTTTCTTGTCAACCATCAGGATTTCGGAAACCTGAAAATATCAAGTGACTGGGATCATCCTGGCAGGAATGTTTTCATGAATATCTACAGTACCCGGGGAGATGAGAAAATATTAAATATCGAAGGTGCCTGGCAGACTGAAAACAGATTGCTGGATTTGAATATTTTCTTTGACAACATCAATCTGCAGTCGGTCGATGGGTATCTTGACATATTTGCTGACCTGAGGGGAATGGCCGGGGGAAATCTCAGGCTTAACGGCACCCTTGATCAACCGCTTTTTAATGGGAATATTCAATTACAGCAAGCATCATTTACAATGGATTACCTGAAGACGGACTATAATTTTACACATGATATTGCCGTTGAGAACAACAATATCAATTTCAGGGATCTGACGGTTTATGATTCCCGGAATAACCACTGCCGTGTTAATGGGAACGTTACAAACAGGAATTTCAGCGATTTTCACCTCAATTTGTATATGTATCCTGAAGCATTCATGGCCCTGAATACCACTGAAAGAGATAACAATTTGTATTACGGCAGGGTATTTGCCAGTGGGATTGTTCACATAGCAGGCCCGGTTGATAATCTGACCATGAATATATCGGCCCGCACAGACCGGAATACCCGGTTTTTTATACCCCTGCAGCGAAGCGGAGAGATCAGCGATCTTCATTTTTTAACCTTTTCAAATAATTCCGGTCCATCGTTGAACGAGAACCCCGGGGCGCAGGAACCAAGGAATTATGAGCTTGATCTTGCCGGGATCCAGTTGAATTTTGATATGGAAATAACACCTGATGCAGAAGTACAGATCATCTTTGATTCTAAAATAGGTGACATTATACGGGGGCGCGGAAGCGGGTCCGTTAAAATGGAAATAAATACGTCGGGCCAGTTCAATATGCTTGGTGAATATATTATTGAACAGGGCGATTACCTGTTTACACTGCAGAATGTCATAAACAAAAGATTTGATATCGAACGCGGAAGCAGGTTGATCTGGACAGGCGATCCTTTTGATGCAGATGTCGATCTGAAAGCCACCTACAGGCTAAGGGCCTCACCCAGGGCGCTGATGGCTGCATACAGCAACAGGGTTGATGAAAGATATGCAAGGAGAGTACCTGTAGAATGTCATATATTGATGAAGGAAAAGCTGATGACTCCAGCTATAAATTTTGACATAGATTTCCCAACAGCCGATCCCGATACAAGACATGAGCTTCAGAGCATATTGAATACTGAAGAAAAGAGAAACAGGCAGTTTCTTGCACTGCTTGTAATGAACAATTTCCTGCCTGAACAGGATATGCATGTGGACGGCAGGTATACTCTTGGCATGAGTGCAACTGAAGCAGGCAAAACCACGGTGAGCGAATTTTTCTCCAACCAGCTGAGCAACTGGGTATCCCAGATAAGCCGTGATGTTGATTTCGGCGTCAACTGGAGACCGGGTGATGAAATAACTCCTGATGAAGTTGAATTGGCCCTGTCAACCCAGGTGTTCAATGACAGAATAAGCATAAACGGACATGTAGATGTCGGGGGAAGAAGGACCAGTACCAGCAACATTGTAGGCGATGTTGACGTTGATATAAAACTGACTCCAAGCGGCAAGCTCAGGCTTAAAGGATTCACCAGGGCAAATGATAATCTTATAAGACCCTATCTTTCACCATATACCCAGGGAGTCGGATTATTTTACAGGGAAGATTTTGACAGTTTTGATGAACTGCTCAGCCGGTACTGGAACAGGATCTTCCAGTCGGAAAAAGAATGAGATCAAATTGTTGTAACCTGCCCGATCAATTTGTGAGAATCAAATGAATGATGTACATTTACCTGTTTTGATAACTGATGAAACCGGCAAATATAAAAGGACATGCAATATTTAAGATATTTATTCAGTTTATCACTTAATTTAATTTCCTAATGTTATTTTTAACTAATATGAGCAAATTATTATTACTTCAGGTCACCTTGTCAGACAACCTGAATGGTCTGCAACAAATGGAGGAACAGGGAGAACTTACAATGTCATACTGGGAGCTGGTCCTCAAGGGAGGATGGGTAATGATCCCGATTGTTATACTGTCAGTAGTTGCGGTATATATCTTTGTTGAACGGTATTTTGCTATCAAAAGGGCTGAAAAGGTCGATCTCAATTTCATGAACAAAATAAAGGATTACATCCATGATGATAAACTGGATTCGGCTATCACCCTTTGCCAGTCGTCCGAAAACCCTGTAGCCAAAATGATCGAAAAAGGTATCAGCAGGATAGGGCGGCCTCTGAATGACATAAATGCGGCAGTCGAAAATGTTGGGAAGCTCGAAATATATAAGCTTGAAAAGGGACTTCCATTCCTTGCCACAGTTGCAGGAGCAGCACCGATGATCGGTTTCCTGGGTACCGTTATGGGCATGATACGGGCATTTTATGACATGTCAAACGCGGGAGCGAATATAGATGTGGCGCTGTTGTCTGATGGGATCTATACGGCCATGATAACAACCATGGCAGGACTGATGGTAGGTATTATGGCATTTCTTGCCTACAATGCCCTGGTGGCCAAAGTTGAGAAGGTTGTTTTTAACCTGGAAGCAAATACAACCGAATTTATGGACCTCCTGAATGAACCGGCAGCCTGATAGATCTGCCGGTATTAAAAAACACTAATCTAAAAACTGGCAAACATGTCAATTCGTTCCAGAAATAAAATACAGGCCGGATTCAGCATGTCGGGAATGACCGATATAGTATTTCTGCTGCTGATATTTTTTATGATAACCTCAACGCTTATTGCACCCAATGCCCTGAAACTCCTGTTGCCTCAAAGTACACACCAGGCGATGGCCAATCCAATAACCACTGTTTCAATAACCAGGAATTTTGAATATTTTGTTGAAACAACGCCTGTTGATATATCCGATTTGGAACGGGTTTTGCGGGACAGGTTAGCAGGTGAGACTGAACCAACCATCTCTCTTCATGTTGACCGCAGTGTTCCCATGGAGCAGGTGGTAAGTGTCATGAACATTGCCAAAGACAACAGATACAGACTGATACTTGCAACAAGCGCAAGATAACGACTATGCTGGAGTTCATGGAAAAAAATAAAAAAGGTATAATTGGAACCACAATATTTCATGTGGTTGTAGCGCTTATTATTATTTTCCTTGGTTTTAAGACTCCGCTTCCCCTTCCCGGCGAAGAAGGTATTATTATAAATTTTGGAACTGATGATGAAGGGTTTGGATTTTCACAGCCGGCCCGCCAGCAGGCAGCTCCACCACCACCCAGGCCCGTAACTCAACCCGAAACTGACGATCCGGTCATCACCCAGGATTTTGAAGAGGCCCCTTCCCTGCCCCAGCCGCAAAGGGAAGAGATAAGACAACCCGAGCCTGTTACTCCTGTCGAAGAGAGACCCCGGGAACCAGTGGAATCCCCGGTCCAGGAAGAGGTGGCGGAACAGGTTCCTGATAGAAGACCTAATCCCAATGCACTTTTTCAAGGCAGGACCGGAACAGGTGAAACCGGCACCAGTCAGGGCCAGACAACCGGCACGGGAACCCAGGGCAGGGAAACAGGTGCCCCGTCACCCCACATGATAGGAGGAGATAGCGGAAGCCCGGACGGGATATCCTTTTCACTGGCCGGAAGAAATCCCCAGGAACTTCCACTGCCGGAATACCGGCATCAGGTGGAAGGTATTGTTGTTGTTGAGGTTACTGTCAACAGGAACGGCGATGTTACCAATGCACGCCCCGGAGTTCAAGGTACTACAAGGATGGACGATTACCTGTTAACCGCTGCAAGAAGGGCTGCCGAACGCGCGAAATTCAATGTCAGCCCCGATTCTCCTCCTTCCCAGAGAGGTACAATAACCTACCATTTTCGTCTCCAATAGGATCATACAGCCTTGAAATGGCTGCATCTGGAATTACAGGCAACTGCAACGGTGTCAGGATGTCCCCCCGGAAAAGGCACACCCCTTAAAAAAAGACTTTGCTTTTCGCACAGCCTCTAATCCGAATTCATCCTGTCCTTATCTTACCAGGCAAATTTGGGGAACTTTGCCATAAAGGAATTCACTTTCTTCTTAACACCTTCTATTATCTTTTCGTCTGAAATATTCATGATCACCTCATCCATAAGTTCAACCACCTCAACCATGTCACTTTCGTTCATTCCCCTTGTTGTTACTGCTGATGTCCCGATCCTTACGCCTGAGGTCTGAAATGGCGATCTGTCATCAAAGGGAACCATGTTCTTGTTCAGGGTAATATCAGCACTTACAAGAGTATTTTCGACAACCTTCCCGGAAAGTTCCGGCACTTTTGTCCGCAGGTCAATAAGCATGGAATGATTTTCAGTACCACCGGAAACAATTTTATATCCCTTGCCGGTGAATGCATCTGCCATAACCTGTGCATTTGTTTTAACCTGCGAAATATACTCCCGGTAGCTGTCGGACAAAGCCTCTTCAAATGCGACGGCCTTGGCGGCGATAACATGCTCAAGCGGTCCGCCCTGGGTTCCGGGGAAGACTGCCGAATCAAGTACCTGCGACATCATCTTTACCGCACCTTTCGGTGTTTTCAATCCCCAGGGATTTTCGAAATCGCTGCCCATAAGGATTATTCCTCCACGCGGACCGCGAAGAGTTTTGTGAGTTGTTGATGTTACAATATGGCAATGGGGAAAAGGATGGTTTAAAAAGCCTGTGACAATAAGTCCGGCCGGATGCGCCACATCAGCCATAAGCAATGCACCGGCACGGTCGGCTATCTCCCTCATTCTCCTGAAATCCCAGTCCCTCGAATAAGCTGATGCACCGGCTACAATAAGTTTTGGTTTTTCCCGCAGGGCCAGATCTTCCATCATATCATAGTCAACCAGGCCGGTATCCCTGTTCACCTCATATGCTACCGGCCGGTAAAGGATCCCGGAGAAATTGACAAAGGAACCATGGGTGAGATGTCCTCCATGAGCAAGATCCAGTCCGAGAAAAACATCGCCCGGCTTTAATACGGCAAGCATCACTGCAGCATTCGCCTGGGCTCCCGAATGTGGCTGCACATTTGCATATCCGGCATTGAAAAGTTTCTTTGCCCTGTCAATAGCCAGTTGTTCTACCTCATCGATTACCTGGCATCCGCCATAATAGCGTTTCCCCGGATAGCCTTCGGCATATTTGTTGGTAAGGCAGGAGCCCACAGCTTCCATTACCTGGTCGCTTACGAAGTTTTCTGAAGCAATCAGCTCTATTCCTTCAAGTTGTCTCTTGTCCTCCTTTTTTATCAGATTAAAAATAATTGTATCTCTTTGCATATTGAATAAAGTTTGGATAAATAACTAAATATCTATAAGTACTATAAAAATAATACTTTTAGCTTTAAAAAAATAAATAAAAAGCTGGCAGACTAAAAAAAGGGAAACTCCGGAACTCTTATTCCAAGTTCTGTAAAAATCATACATAAGATCTACAGGATGATATATCAGTCAATCTAAATTCAGCCTAAAGATAGTTGTCCATGGTCCTGAAAAATCCTTCCACATCAATGGGTTTAGATATATAATCATCACACCCCAACCGGATACACCGTTCCCTGTCACCAGGCATAGCATAAGAAGTATATGCAATAACGGGTATTTCAGGTTCCATGGATTTAACCTGTCTTGTAATTTCAAGTCCGTCAGTACCGGGAAGTTGAATATCCATTATAATCAAATCGGGAATTTCTCCCTTTCTGATTGTTTCGATCAGTTCACCTCCTTCAGCAAAATGTCTTAATATTACCCTTTGTTCTGAAAAAAGTTCTTCGATCAGCTGATAACTCGGGAAATCATCATCAACCACGAAGATAAGATGACCGGTTTTAATTTTGTTCATCCGAAATATTATAATTGGTTAGCACCCTGACCAAAAATACAATTTTTTTCCGGAGTTGGTCTAAGTTATCTCATTTGATTCCGTTTTTTTCATTTTACAGTTTATCGACCGATGTTGTCAATACACAAGGTGGGCGGACGTCAGTCATTCCGGCATGATACCATGTTAAGTCTGATCATTGATTATGAGAACTGCAGAAGGATTTTTCTGTATTCTGAAAAAATCTTTGATTTTGAAATGAAACCAACATACTTCTTTTCATCCAGAACAGGAAGATTCCAGGCTCCTGATTCTTCAAACTTTTTCATTACCGATTCCATGCTTTCATTCGGCGATACGGTTGCCGGAGGAATATCCATCAGATCCCGTACTTTAATTGTATGATATTCCGCAGGCTTGAAGATGATCTCCCTGATATTATCAAGCAGGACAATGCCCTGAAGATTACCCTTTTCATCTACCACCGGAAAAATGTTGCGCCTGGATTCTGATACCACTTTTACCAGGTCTCCCAAATTTGCATCAGGTGGAACTGTCTTAAGATCTGTTTCAATTACCGGCCCCATTTTAAAAAGTGTAAGCACCGCCTTGTCCTTATCATGTGTGATAAGTTCCCCTCTTGCGGCCAGCCTCTTGGTATAGATGGAATGAGGTTCGAAATACATGATGGTCAGGTAGGAGATCGTCGAGGTAACGATAAGTGGAATAAAGAGTTCATACCCTCCGGTAATTTCAGCAATAAGAAAAATGGCGGTCAGTGGAGCATGCATTACTCCGGCCATAACTCCCGCCATGCCTACAAGGGCAAAATTCCTTTCTGACACATTTATCAGCGGGAAATTGTTCATGAGGCTTGCTGTCAAAAATCCGGTAACCCCTCCCATATACAGAGAAGGGGCAAATATCCCCCCCACTCCGCCGCTCCCGGTCGTTACAGCCATGGCAATCACCTTGAAAACAAGTATAAGTATCAGGAAAGTTGTAAATATCCAGTAATTTTCACGGAAAGTATCTATAAGGCTGCCGGAAGCTATTTCGGTAGCAACACCTCCCAGGAGAGCCCTTAAGGTATCATAACCTTCACCATATAAAGGCGGAAACAGAAATATCAGGAGCCCCAGTGTCAACCCTCCATAGAAAAGCCGGTGGTAAGGACTGTTTATTTTCTGAAACCTGCCTTCCACTTTCAGGGTGGTCCATGTGAAGTAAAGTGACACCAGGCCCGTGAATATTCCCAGTACAATATACCAGTGAATATCATTTA
>SLGC01000291.1 GCA_007123885.1 Bacteroidales bacterium
CATTGATATGGGCCAGGGTATTTAAACCGAATGTCAGCACAGCACATCATGAAACAGCTGAAATATATATTCCTTCCGGATCAGATATGCAGGATGTTTTCAGGATCCTTGAAGACGGGAATTTCATAAAGGACAGAACTACCCTGGAATGGGTGGCCCGGAAAAAGAACTACCATAACAATGTACGCCCCGGGAGATACAGATTGAGGGAAGGAATGAGCAATAATGAACTTGTAAACATGCTACGGTCGGGAAGGCAGGCTCCGGTCAATTTATCCTTTATATCTCAAAGGACAATAGAAGATCTTGCCTCCGTGGTGTCCCGGCAGATCGAGGCTGATTCAGCTGAAATCGTCCGGCTGGCTTATAATACCGAATTTATTGGATCACTGGGATTTAGCCCCAGGCAGATTCCTGCACTGTTTATTCCAAACACTTATGAGGTATATTGGAATACAACGGCTGAACAATTCTATCGCCGGATGAAATCTGAATATGACAAATTCTGGAATGCTGACAGGGAAAGAAAAAGGGAATCACGGAACCTTGACCGGCTTGAGGTAAGCACACTCGCATCCATTGTCAGCGAAGAAACTTCAAAAACAGATGAGATGCCGGTTATAGCAGGCGTTTTTCTTAATCGTATCAGAAGGGGCATGCCTTTGCAGGCAGATCCTACCATCAGGTTTGCCCTCGGTGACTTTACGATAAACAGGATTCTCAGGGTACATCTTGATATAGATTCACCATATAATACCTACCGCAATCCGGGCCTGCCTCCGGGTCCAATTATAATACCCCCGATCCAGGCCATTGATGCCGTTCTGAATGCGCAGGATCATGATTATCTTTATTTTGCAGCCCGTGAAGATTTTTCGGGTTACCACAGATTTGCCAGAACCCTGACAGAACATAACCGGAACGCACGGCTATACCAGAACGCATTAAATGAAAGAAGAATTTTCCGCTGATTCCCGCCTTTGCTTTCTCAACTTACTACATGCATAAACATGAGGGTTGACATCTGGTCAATTGCACGAACAGCAAATTTTTAAGAATTCTCCGGGTCTCTGCCCCGGCTTAATACCCGCAGGCTTGCCACGGGGATTTTCGAAAGAGTAAATTATTTATTCATAAGATGCTGAACCTGGCTTTGAAAAGCTGAATTCAGATTACTGAAAAATAGTATGAACAAATTATTAACCTTAAATGGCCTATATGAATAAAATTAATTATATTTATAATATACAGTCAGCTAAACAGATTTTATGGAAAAGGTAAAGTTTGGCACCGATGGATGGAGGTCGGTTATCGCCGATGGTTTCACTGTGCCGAATGTTGCCCGGATAGCAAGTGCTTCCTCCCGATGGCTTATAAATCAGAAAGAGAAGGACCCTTCAGTTATTATCGGTTATGATACCCGGTTTGGTGGTGAAATGTTTGCAATAACTGCGGCCAAGATTTTTGCCCTTGCGGGGAATAAGGTATATCTGGCCGACAGGTTTGTATCCACTCCTATGGTTTCATATGGAATTATCCATAAAAAAGCTTCACTGGGAGTGATGATTACCGCCAGTCATAATCCGTATTATTACAACGGCTTTAAATTAAAAGGGTCATACGGAGGCCCCATGCTCGATCCTGACATCAGGAATATAGAGTACATGGTTCCCGGAACTAATGAAATTCATCTGGATTCTCTTCATTTTGACGAATATCTTGTAAAAGGCAATATCGAGTATATTAACCTTGAAGATATCTACCTGCAGCACATCAGGGAAAGTTTTAACCTTGAATCCATTTCAAAATCCGGTTTAGGATTTGCTTTTGATGCAATGTACGGATCAGCCCAGAATGTTATGGGCAAATTGCTGCAGGATGTTCATCTTTTGCGTTGCTCCCATGACTATACTTTTGGTGGAACTTCTCCGGAACCTCTTGCAGGTAATCTTAAGGGGTTGTCATCATTCATTAAACGGAACGGGAAAATTAATTGTGGCCTGGCAGTGGATGGTGATGGCGACCGACTGGCCTTGATGGATGAATATGGTAATTATGTTGATTCACATAATATAATCCTTTTGCTTATCCATTATCTCCATAAATACAGGGGATATACCGGAAAGGTTATCGCAGGGTTTTCATCTACCCTCAGGATCGAAAGGCTTTGCCAACATTATGGACTTGATGTGCAAAGGGTAAGGATAGGATTTAAGGAGATCTGCAGCATTATGCTGAAAGAAAAAGTGCTTGTGGGAGGGGAGGAATCGGGAGGTATTTCTGTTTTTTCACATATGCCCGAAAGGGACGGGATCTGGGTGGGACTCCTGATATGGCAGTTTATGGTCGAAACAGGAAAATCATTGAGTCAGCTGATAGATGAGGTATATTCGATTACCGGACCTTTTGTATTTGAGCGTGCCGACCTTCCCATGCAAAAGAACAAGAAGAATGCCATACTTGAAAGATGCAGAAACGGACAATTTGAAACATTCGGAAGCCGGAAGGTTCAGAATTTTGAAAATCTTGACGGATTTAAATTCTTTTTCAATGAAGACGAATGGCTTATGGTAAGATCATCCGGTACCGAACCTGTACTGAGGATCTATGCCGAGTCAGCAAGCCGGGAAGCAACCGGGGAAATTATCAGCGACGCCCGTGAAATCCTAATGTCCCTTTAGTTTAACTCAAAACCCGCGTCTACCAGGCATGGTCATGTCCTGGCGGGGCTTTGCCCGAAAGGCATGTACGATTAAAAAAATTCGCAGTGCGAAGCAAAAATCGGGGTTAAAGCCACCTCTTCCGGTGGTGGATAGTCCGATTTTAGCGAATTTTTTTTACCGGCGATCCTTCAGATTATATTTACTTCAGTTTCAAGCTTTATTTTAAATTTTGCAAAAACTGATTCACCTATTTTCATGGCCAGGTTTCTGATCTCTTCTCCTGTTGCGCCCCCGTAATTTACAAGAACAAGGGCCTGTTTCTCATGCACTCCCGCACTACCGACCCTTTTCCCCTTCCACCCGCACATTTCTATCAGCCATCCGGCCGGTATCTTAACCCGGGTTTCATCTACCGGGAAACAGGGCACGGAATCGAACTGTTGTTTTATTTCATTCGCCTGATTTGCACTGATAACCGGATTTTTGTAAAAGCTTCCCGCATTACCAAGTTCTTCCGGATCGGGCAGCTTTGATCGCCTGATGTTGATTACTGCATCACGTATATTCTGAAGGCTCAGTTTACCTTTCTTCCCTGTTTCTGTCTGAAGGTTGCCATAAGAGGTATTAAAAACAGGGTGGTGTTTTAACCGGAACACAACAGATGTAATAATTATCCTGTTTTTCAGGTGGTTTTTAAAGATACTGTCCCTGTATCCAAAATGACATTCTCTGTTTGAAAGTGAAACGATCTCCTTGCTCAGAAGGTCAAGATACTTGACTTCCAATATTACATTGCTGACTTCCATTCCATAGGCACCTATATTCTGGATTGGGCTCGAACCTGCTGAACCGGGTATAAGTGAAAGATTTTCAATACCACCAAGGTTGTTTTCGACCGCCCACTTAACAAAGTCATCCCAATTTTCACCGGCCCCGACCTCTACTATACAATTTTCCAGATCATTATCAATTATATTGATTCCTTTCAGATCAGGCTGAATTATTAACCCGTTATAATCGCCGGTAAAAAGTATGTTACTGCCTCCGCCCAATATATAAAAAGGAAAATATTTCCGGTAATTTTCAAGAACATCTTTAATATCATCCAGACTTTTTGTCCGCACGAAATAACGGGCATATACGTTTATACCAAGAGTATTGGAATGCTTCAGTGAAAAGTTTTCTTTTATATTGACCATGTGATTGTTCTTCCTGCGGCAAAGATAATAATTAAATGATTTGGAATTTTTTTCATAAATTTGCGGGCGAATTAGCGGTTCCGTAGCTCAGCTGGATAGAGCAACAGCCTTCTAAGCTGTGGGTCCCAGGTTCGAATCCTGGCGGAATCACAAAAATGCATCATATTTCTTGATTATCAGGAGTTTTTTTATTTGAAGACGGCTGAGGGGACATATAAGGCTGTTTCGTATTATCATTTTTTATAGTTTCCGAAAATTCCTTGTTGGGGGACCGGCCAAAGATCAATTATTTTTTCATATCGCTCGAATTTTTCTTCAAGCTGCTGAATGTGTTGCTTTAATTGCCCGACTTCTTCTTTATCAATCGGTTTAGGTGAAAACCTTTCGCCCTTGCCTGATTCAATCCATTCGGGATTAAGCTACTTAGAATCATAGATCAAAAATTTGAATCAACTTCTCCCCCGGGGTCTTTCTTCTATTATTATTTCTCATATAGGAAAATTTTAATTTCCTTGTAAATTCTTTAAATTTATACTATTATTGTCAAGTTAGCACAGGTTTATTATAATTAAGCTTTCATCCACAAGGTTTCCAAACTGATACAATTAAATCCGGATAACTATGAAAGAGTTAAAAAATGAATCCCGAAGAAATTTTATTAAAAAGTCCGCCGCCGCCGCAGCAGCTCTTACCATCCCTATGTATGTACCTGCGAGTTCATTTGGCGCAAATGACAGGATCAATGCAGCTGTTCTTGGAGTAAACGGAAGGGGACGAAGCATCATAAACGGTTTTATGGAGCTCGACAATGTTGAGGTTACCACCCTCGTCGACCCCGATCTGGTTGTTGCCAATGAGCGTGCAAAGGATTTCGAGGAGCGTTACGGCAAAAAAGTGAAGGTTGTTCAGGATTTGCGTAAATCCTATGACGACAAGGATATTGATGTGGTAGGTATTGCAACCCCCAACCACTGGCATTCACTTGCCACCATCTGGGCCTGCCAGGCAGGAAAGGATGTATATGTAGAAAAACCAGCATCTCATAATGTCTGGGAAGGACGCAAAATGGTCGAGGCGGCTCACAAGTATAACAGAATAGTACAAAACGGCGTGCAGCTCAGGAGTTCTCCCGCAATTCAGGAGGCTATTCAATTGCTTCGTGACGGTTATATTGGGAAGGTGTATATGGCCCGGGGACTTGTTTTCAGGAGAAGAGGGGATATTGGCAACAGACCTTTTGAACCGGTACCGGAAGGTCTTGACTATGATCTGTGGACCGGCCCTGCTCAGATGCGCCCTTTCACAAGGAACCTTGTTCATTACAACTGGCACTGGCATTGGGATTACGGTAATGGCGATGTTGGAAACCAGGGTATTCATGAGACTGACCTGTGCATGTGGGGACTGGATGTCGGATTGCCAACCAGGATCACAGCCATGGGGGGTAAATTTTTATGGGATGACTGTAAAGAGACACCCGAAGTTCTGACTTCTATTTATAACTATCCTGAAGAGGGCAAGATAATCCAGTTTGAGGTGCGCCACTGGCATACCAATCTTGAAGATGGGGTAGGAGTCGGGAATATTTTTTATGGAGACAAAGGTTATCTTGTTGTTAACGGCTATAATACATATTCAACATTCCTTGGCCAGGACAGGACTCCGGGTAAGGCCCGCTCCGAAGGAGGAAATCATTACGCCAACTTTATTGATGCCGTAAGGGCACGGGATATTTCAATACAGAATGGTCCTGTCGAGTCTGCACATTTATCCTCAGCACTTGCCCATCTTGGGAATATTGCGTATATGACCGGTCGTGTTCTTACCTTCAATCCCTATACCGAGAGATTTGTAAACGATCCCGAGGCCGATGCACTGCTTACAAGAAATTACCGGGAACCTTATGTTGTGAGGGATCAGGTTTAAATCCTGAACAGCTTCGGTCAGCAATCCGCCTAATAAAAAACCTGCAGGTTGATCTGCAGGTTTTTTATTGTATCGAGGCGCTTTCAATCTCTGTCAGTATTAGTTAAAATCGTTATGTATCCGGTTTATCTCATCATCACTCATATCACCACCGATTACGACAAGGTGGGTAAATGAGATGCTTTCTCCGGGCTTAAGGTTTATCTCAACATCTTCAGCATCAGGATACATTCCTTTGCCACCCAGGTTATTTACTGCGAAGAGGCCATAACCCCTGGCATGTGACCAGGCCGGATAGTAGGGATTATCCTGGTGGTCAAATATGGCCACAGTGATCACTTCGCCCTCTTTTTCACCGCGCAGTGCAACCCATGGAGAACGCTGCCCCCAAACTTCCCCTCCAACCTGTCCGTCTGCATTGTGGAAGACTCCATTCTTGCCGTCGTTATGAAGCATGGGCTCATCCGGCAGGTTACCCTGGGCATCAAGGATCCTCAGAGATCTTCCGGAAGGTTCTTCAAAAACGCGGTCCATTCGCAGTCCCAGCAACCCCTCCTTGTTACCGGTAAATGTTACGTCAGTTACTGCGGTGAGTCTGGAGGTCCTTTCAATTGAACGCACCCCGTCTTTTTCCCTGAATATAAAGGTTGTCTCCTCATCCAGGAGTACGTTATTGTTTACATCAACCCAGTCCGAGCCTGTAACAAGCTCACCCCTGCGGGGATTCTCACTGATTATCTCCCTGAAAATTATTGAACCGTAGCGGTGCTTGTTTTCAGGGCTCACCCTGAATGAATGGTTCCAGAAATCGAGTCCGTTGACATCGCCGAAGTTCAGCCATAACCCGACATGATGAGGATGGTCCACTCTCTCAAAGGGCCGCGGATCATAGGGGTAACCCCTTGTAATAGCCTTTCCCGATGCATTATAGATCGGGAAAAGAACGGGTTTCTCTGAATCATCCGGATAAAAATAGGCGGTGAAGAAGTTGTCGTTAATATAAACTTCCACCCTATTATTGGGCTCGTCATGCCTGAACTCCACCCTTCCGTTGTTTGGGGAACAGCCTGCAGAAAAAAGCAGTGCAAATGCAATTAAATAGATCAGTTTCATATTTGAAAAAATTAGATTATTTATAAAGGAAATTAAATAACGTATTAATCCCCATGATACTGCGTCGGGGGATACATCCGCCTGAAACCATTTTATGGTCTGTTATGACGCATAAATATAAGGAATTCAAAGACTATTTCAAAAACGGCGATAATTAAAAAATACTACCCGCTGAGGGCAGTATTTTTTTAATTATCGCCAGGATCTGTCTTAGTAACCCGGGTTTTGCAGCAGGTTGGGAGCTCTTCTGAGTTCGTCGGAATGAATAGGTATCCAGTACATTTTCTCAACAAAATTATTATCAGGCATAGCCGGAATCTCCCGCCATGTTGTTGTTGTAACCCCATCCACAATTTCTTCCATGATTGATATTCCCATTGGGGTTTGCGGCAGCAGTTCAGGCAGCATCCTCCATCTTCGGATATCGTACCACCTTAAATCTTCAGCATAAAGTTCAACAAACCTTTCATAATGGTAGGCTTCCCAGGGATCACCTACAAAATCAGGCATGCCGGCGCGGTTTCTGATCATATTGACATAGGTGGTTGCCTCCCCGACCTGGTCCAGTTCAAGGCACGCTTCCGCGTAATTCAGAAGGACTTCTGCATAGCGCATAAAGATCCATGAATTATCATTATTATCATCCCTTCCTGTAATATCACGCTTCATGAATTTTTTCAGCACATATCCCCCGTAGTTGCCGTTCCATTCATGAACAGGTCCCTGGCGGGTATCAAGTCCGAACCTTTCACTTATCAGAACACCATTCTCGATCACTCTTCTGGTTCGTCTTTCATATATTCCAAGAGGATCGATTCCGGCAAGATCCGAAAAACGGGGTTGCCATACAGCGCTATCATGAAGAATAGTCCCGTAAAACCTGGGTTCCCTGTAGTAATAGGGATTTTCATAGGTATACTCATCAGATATATTGATATAGTATCCATTTTCATCCACCATAAAATGGGCGAAGAAATCGGAGCCGTCAATCATCTGGTACCTGTTGACAGCCTGCTGCATCGGGCCGTTCCTGCCATAGTTCGCTATACCGTTGGGCCCGCATCTTAAATTCGCACGGTGTGTTTGGCCTACATCCTGCCTGAACATTTTACCCCATATTATCTCATCATCCGAAAGGTCTGTAGTTTCAAAAAACGCATGATAGTTTTCTGCAACGGCCTCATGGTCAGGAGCACCAAAGTCGGCCAGGCTCATTGTTCCCAGGTCAATTACTGCCTTCGCCGCGTCCCTTGCGGCTGTCCACAACGCTGTTCTGTTTGGGTTGGTATATCCGACAAGTTCATTTGCAACGTCCGGGCCGGCAGTAAGTTCACTGGCAGCAAACAGGAGAACCCTTGCCTTAAGGGCCAGTGCTGCCTCCCTGGTAGCCCTTCCCATCTCCATTCCACTCTTAAGGTGAAGTAGTTGGGCCGCATTATCACAATCCTTAATAATAAAATTGATTGTCTCTTCAAACGTGGACCTTGCGTACTGAAGAAAATCGTCTCCCAGGTCGGTCGGTTTATCCATCAGGACAAGTCCGCCATATGATCTCATCATTTCATGATAAGTCCATGCCCTTAAAAACAGTGCCTCACCAATCAGAACATCTGCTTGGTTTTTGACATTTTCCCTTTCAATACCGTCATATTTTTCCTCAATCCCGACAATATTCTGAAGGAAAAGATTTATTCTCTGCACGTTGCCGTAATGACTATTCCAGTTAAGGTGGCCGCGGTTTGACCCCAGCCTGTCGGCCGTTATTTCACCGGTATTCCAGGGTTTATTGGAACCTCCCCTTGCCATAATAAGCTCATCACCCATACAGCCGAGCATTTCGCCCTTATCTATTCCGTGTTCAACCCGGTTATAGGCCCTGCTCAGATATGTCTTTGCCAGATCTATATCTGACCAGACCACTGGGTCAGAGTAACTGTCCATCGGATTCTTGTTCAGTATATCTTCACTGCAAGCTGATAAAAACAACACCAGCATTGTGATTAAACTGATATTCTTTATGTATTTTTTCATATTGATTATGTTTTATATTCCTTGATTAATCAAATTAAAAGGATACTGTTGCCCCCATCGATAAAACCCTCATAATAGGATATGCATTAACTCCGTGCACTTCAGGGTCAACATAATTGTTTCCTGAATAGAGCAGGAACAGGTTTTGGCCGGCTACATAAATCCTGGTGTCACTGGCACCCAGTCTTGCCCTAAGGCTTTGCGGCAGGGTGTAGCTGAGCTGAAGGTTTCTCATCCTTACAAATGAATTATCCTGGTAAAACCAGTCTGTTCTGTGGGATCCTCTCCAGTACTCCTCTTCCCTTTCAAAAGCCCTTGGCTTTGTTCCGTCAGGATTATCAGGATTCCATCTGTTCTCGGCATCATACTGGAAATAGTTGCCGGCCGATCCCTGCTGGCCTGTATACATTTCCCTCAAGGTCCGTGACTGTCCCTGTAGTAGTCCTCTTATAGACCAGTTTCTGTAAGCAAAGTCAAATGACAGTCCGAATGTCATTTCAGGAATCGCTGTCAGGGGGAACAATTGCCGGTCAGCTGTGGTTATCTCTCCGTCACCGTCATAATCCTCAATAATAATGTCACCGGGGCGTGCTCCGGGAACGTGCGGCAGAGAATTAACATGATCCCAGTCCCTGAAGATACCGACTGACCTGTACAGCAAGTGGGCATCCATGGGCATACCTGTCCTTCTCTGCCATGGTACCGGGCGTTCGGGCTCGTCAACTTCTATGATCTTATTTCTGGCAAATGCAAAATTGCCGGAAAATCCGTAAACAAACTCACCGTTTCTGTCCCTCCAGGCAAGGGTTGTTTCGAACCCCCTATTTTCAACTATACCGAAGTTCTCGTCCGGCAGGGATATTCCTGTGAACCGTGGAACAGAAACGTCTCTCTGAACAAGTATATCGGTACGCCTTTCGTAGAAGAAATCTGTTTCCCAGTTCAATCTCTGGTTCAGGTACATTGATTCCCATCCGAAGTTATATACAGTTGCACGTTCCCATGTAATAAAGGGGTTGGGAACGTTGGCCTGGTCAAGTGAAGCAGAATAAACCTTTCCGGTTCCAAAATTATGTCCCTGGGCAAATCCATACATGGTGAGATACTGGAAAGCATCAACAAGGTCATTTCCCATTTGTCCCCATGAGGCTCTGAGTTTGAAATACTCGATGAAACCAAGGCTGTTTCTCCACCAGTCCTGCTGTGATGGTCTCCAGCCGACCAACACCGAGGGGAAATTGCCCCACCGGCCGGCTTCCTGGGAGAATCTGAGGGAGCCATCCCTTCGGAAACTGAACTGAAAGAGGTAGGTTTCTTCAAAGTTATAGCTTAGACGACCGAAGTAGTTCTGGCTTGCATCCAGTCCCACCCAACCAGAATTATCCTTTTCTTCATCACCGCCGGCAAACAGGTAGGGTAATTGATCAGAAATAAAGAACCTGCGGTAGGCGTCGAAACCTTCTTCATCGAATTCATATTGTTCATAAGCGACAAAAGCGCTCAGGTTGTGTCCACCCTCAAAGCTTCTGGTATAGTCAAGCTTCATGTGGGTGGTTCTGGAATTTGAGTTTTCAGAATAGTCCCGCAACCGGGGCTCCGGATGACGTACTTGTGTGCCGACAAGATAGGCCGTGCCATCTTCTCTTCCGGTATTTCCGTCGGCAAAATATGCGGCAGTGTTAAGACTGTAAACAAACCAGGGTTTCTCAAACAGTTTCCTTTGCCGAATGTACATGTCATATGCATAATATCCGGATAATGTAAGGCCCTCTATCCATGGCACCCTGAGCTCGGCAGTCAGCATATTGTTGCTTCTGAACCTTTTGTCATCATCAAATCCAGTAGCATCAGAATGAGATACCATTGGCTGGTCTCCTCTTTCCCTGTCAGGCCCGGGTCTTCCATCAGGCCATACGGCATGGGATGTGGGCCATATTCTTATTGCGGTGTTGAATGTTTCGTTTGCAGACCGTGTGGGGTACATCCCGTTCTCCTGGATGCCGGTGACATCAAGTCCGAGATTGATATAGTCGTTAACCCTCACATCAAGGTTTGCCCTGAGGTTAAACCTGTTGTATTTGGTATTCCCGTTGGTAAAGATCCCATTGTCCCCCTGGGTTCCTAAAGAACTGAAGTATCTTACATTCTGTGTTCCGCCGCTGACCGAGAGGTTATGGTGGCGGGTGGAGCTGTAGCTTTTAAGTGATTCTGCAAACCAGTCAGTGTCCGGATGCGTCCACCAGTACTCGCCCGACCTGTATTTTTCAATATCCTCAAGGGAGTATTGCATGCTTTCTTCCGGAACATTCCTGTAGGATTCCATCTCCCTTATCATTGTGGCATATGTGGGAGCATCTGTCAACTCTGGCAGCTTGGTTGGTGACAGGAAACCTTCGTAAAATGTGTATGTGAAGGTGGGAGGGGCTTCAATTCGCCCGCGTTTTGTGGTAATAAGGATTACCCCGTTAGCCGCCCTTGCACCGTAAATTGCGGCAGAGGCATCCTTAAGCACGGTGACGCTTTCAATATCACCCGGATTAAGTGAGTTCATGTCCCGTCCAGGGATACCATCAATTACTATTAAAGGTGCATTTTGATTCAGGGTTGACTGACCCCTGACACGGATCAGCGCTTCATCTTTGCCGGGCTCTCCGCTCTCCTGCAGGAATATACCTCCGGGCAGACGTCCGGCAAGTGCATTTGATACCCTTGAAACAGGTGCTGCGGTCAGGTCTTCGCTTCTTACAGCAGTCACCGAACCAATAACATTTGCCCTGGTCTGGGTACCGTAACCAACAACAACGACTTCGTCAAGTCCGATGCGGTCTTCACGCATTGTAACATCAATTGTGGTACGGCCTTCAATAGGTACGTTCAGTGTCAGCATTCCTACATAGGTGAATGTCAGGTATTCGGCACCGGCTGGTACGGAAATATCGTAGCTACCGTCACTGCCGGTAACTGTACCTCTGGTTGTACCGCTTACTAACACTGCAACACCAGGCAACGA
>SLGC01000342.1 GCA_007123885.1 Bacteroidales bacterium
CTACCGGGGAAGGGAACCAGTCCCGATATTCACGGGTACTGATGTTGCCGTGATCATATCGTATTCCCAGCCGGATCATGCTCCTGCCTGAAAAAAAGTACCTGCCAAGGGCATAGCCTCCAATATTTAATTGCTGAAATTCAGGTATTATAAATCCGCGTCCATCTACCCGGTTATCCTGGTATTCGCTGTTTACGCCAATGTTTATCCGGGTTCTGTCATCCATGAACCAGGATAATTTCAGATTACCCGAATAAACATATTTTTCAAACTGACGTTCGAGGTTTGGACTAAAATCCATTGTGTCGGGAAAAACCGGGGGCATGTAGCCATGATTTGTGTAAGGACTCAATTCTTTCCTGAGGTTCCGCTGAAAGCCCAGATCAGATTCAATTGTATAATTTTCCCTGTTAATCCGGCTTGTGTTGATCAGCTTGAAATGGCCGACACTGTGATAGGGGTAGTTAATCTCCCTGCTTGATCTGTCATGTAATTCAGTATTTACATTCCGGGGTTCCAGACCGTGTGTATTTGCAAAAAAGCCGCTTTTACCATTAAGGCTGCTTATAAAAAACTTACTTTGAAAACTTCTTTCTATAAGCCCGAAAGAGAGATGCAGGTTTTGTTCCCTGCCGGCAGTATTTCTCAAATGATTCTCATGAAGTGCAGCCCGGTATGAATAAATATCGATGCTGTCGGTGGGTACTTTGTAATCGCCGCGGTCCAGTATTGTTGCGCGGAAGTCGGCAAAGAACCTTTCTCTTCTGCCAAATAATGAAACCGAGGTTCCCAGGTAATCATTATTAGTTTTACCCGACAGGTCAATTGTTCCTCCAATGGAATTTTCAGCGGGGAATCTTCTTTTCTTTATGTCGATAACCCCCCCGATTGCATCAGAACCATACATAAGCGAAGCAGGTCCTTTTATCACTTCAATATTATCGATGGCATACTGGTCAATTTCCAGTCCGTGATCAGCTCCCCATTGTTGTGCCTCATGCTTGATATTGTTTTCAACCACGACCAGACGGTTGAAGGCAAGTCCCCGTATAACCGGCTTTGACTGACCGGCCCCGATGGTGATTGCCGATACTCCCGGTAACCTTTCGAGTGAATTCATAAGACTGCCCCCGAGGTTTTGTCTCAGATAGCCTTCTCTGAGAATTTCAATATTAAGCGGTTCCTCTTTCTTGCGTGTGCCGGTATAATCATCAATTATCACTACCCCCATTATATCAAGGGGAACAGCTGTCAGCCGGGCATTATATATTTTGTCGCCGTCTATCTTCAGGGTATCGGAAAGCAAATTATATCCGATAAATGATATTTCAATTGAATAGATGCCTTCCGGTATATCATGTATTGCGAACTTTCCCTGATTATCAGTTACAGCACCTTTTTCAACAGGCGACAAATAAACGGCAGCACCTGGCAGGGGCTGGCCATCTTCGTCGGAAACCATACCCGAGAGCCCGGACCTACCCTGCCCTGATGATGAATTACAGAGAATATGCATGCAAAATAACAGCACAAAAAATTTGTACATGATTAAACCAATTGAGTTGAACCGCCAAAGGAGTATCGGACAAATGAACTACCGGGGCAGAGCCCCGAAAATCAAATGGAATCTATTTTTTCGACCCGGAAGGCCGGTGTATTAAACCACTTGAAAGACAAGCTGTTATGACCGGGCTTGAAACGGCGGTGCGCGGGGAGAGTTGAGTGCAATTGATCGTTGATGTAGTTCTGTTATTGCAGTTTCTTTATATCTGCCGTTAATGACAGGAATAATGGATCTGAAAATTGAAACTTCCGGCAGGCTTTTTAATGAGAATTGATATTCGCAAAGCCGGCAATCGGATCCCTCAGAGCATGATTCATCCTTATGACCGGAACAACCGGTCTTATTTTGACCGGCATAAAAGCCGTACCCTCCATTATAAGGGCATGATGTATCCGCATGATAATCCGTGCAACTGCTGGTATTTTGATTGGAATAATAGTCAGACTCTTCATGGACTTTGGAAGAGCCTGATATATCTTCATGAAAACAGGCGCTGCACCAGTAACCAGAGCCTTCAAAGAATGAGAATGATACATCATCATGGATATCGTGACCACTGATCTTACTTTGAGAATAATGACCGTTATTGTCATGGGAATGGTGCCAGGCAATGTGGAAAGGCCCGAAAATCATCGGGAAAATAAATATCCCAAATAAGAAAAAAGCGATATGTTTTTTTAATTGTATCAATTTCTTTTACATAATGAACATGTTCCCCTGATCAGAATTTCCGTTTCTTCTTCAGTATATCCGGCAGGCAGTTGCATTTTCCTGATAACTGCGGACTCAAGGCATTGCACTTCCTGGCAATCATTACAATAAAAATGTGCATGTTCCTTTTTATTCGTTATTGAATTGTCCAGGGCATATTTTACCGTTTGATTGTCGACGACTATCCTGTGGATTATTTTATGCTCTTCAAGAGTTTTGAAAGAACGGTAAAAAGTTGTGCGGTCGTAATTTACCTTTAGGCGTTTCCGTATCTCATTTTCAGAAAGGGCCCGGTCAGCAGACATAATAACCTCAATAATACCTTCACGGCAACTTGTTCGCTTCAGATTATGATTATATAAAATATCGGCCGGCTTCATCGGTTAAAGGATCTATAAATGCATAACAATTTCAAATGCAACTTTGTTGCAAATATAGAAATAAAACAGCAAATTTTTCGCAACTGTATCCTTAACGGGGAAAAGTATTACCTGACATGGATCAGCCTTCTGCCGGAATATTCCCACCAGCAATCTTGAGCCTGTACTTCTATAACATATACCCCCGGTTCAACCGGCAGCTGAGCGTTTGCAACCCAGATATGCTCCGATGGGGCGGCCCTGCCAAGGTGCCTGAATGGAACCTCCTCACCGAGCGACCTTTCTCTCTGCATCACTGCGATCCTTACCGGATCATTCATGGGTCTCCTTTCCATGGGGATCCAATCACCCCCGCCGGCAAATCTCATCTTCACACTGGCAGTGGGAAGGGCGTTGAAAATATTCACGATTATATCTGTTGCATCATCACAGGCACATATATGATCGGGTGCATGTATGTGCATCTGGAACTCACCTGGCCTTCTTGCCGCCTGCAAGCTCATTTTCCACTCTCCCTCATCGATATGAAGGAAGGTGTATGACAGGGGGGTGCCGTCAGACATCATGGCATGGGGTATGCCGTAATTGTCGGGGGCGCCGGTCCACCATGAGCCGCAAACGGTGCCCACGCTGACCATGTGGTGCGGCCGGTCGCCCGGAAAACCTTCATCTTCGCCAAGGAAATGATGGTAATGCCTGTGCGTATGTGCAACCAGCGAGACCGCCTGCGGGTAGTCGGCAAGAAGCCTGTAGAGCTCCTCCCTCTCTTCTTCAGACTGCCATGCAGTAGAGCCGGTGTATGGTATATGGACCATAAGGAATACAAGCCGGTCCTCCCCTATCCTTTCCAGCTCATTTCTGAGGAACTGCATCTGGTCGGTGCCAAGACCGGTCCGGTAAAACCTCTTGTCCCCGTCAACAAGCCATTTGATATTGTCAAGCACGATAAAATGGGCAGGACCGTATGTGAATGAGTAATATGAAGGCCCGAAGGTCCGGTACCAGGTTCCGCGGGCGTCATAATCATTGTCGGCAGAAAAATCTATGTCATGGTTGCCAAGCACGTATCTCCAGGGTATCCCGATTGTTGCTATGCTTTCGGCAAGGTGGCCGAACAGGTCGAGATCATCAAATACAATATCGCCAAGCGTCACCCCAAAGGCTGCACCGGTCCCGGTTAGCTCCGCAAGGACATCATGTGACAGGTAATATATTTCCTGCTCATCCCTTGGCTGGGTATCGCCAAAGACAAGCACATCGAATTTATCAGGCTCGGGAGAGGGATACAGGGGGAAATCAGCGCGGCTGTTACTGATCACCGTAGGGGGCATTCCCTCAAATTTACTGCCGGTGGCCCCTGATGGCCCGTGAAGATGATAAAACCGGGGGAGCATATTTTTATCCACTTCGACCATCCAGTCACGGGGCTTGATGACGAAAACAGCCGAATTATCCCTGAGGGGAAGTTCATATAGGCCGTCTGCACCGGTAACAGCAATTTCACGTCCGTTTGAGACCGCTACTCCTTCAATTGGCAGGTCGGTGCCGGAAATAAAAGCGCCACAACCCGTCCTGTCATGGAATACCACACCGGAAACCGACCCGGTTGCCTGATCCTGAACATCGGATACTGTGCCGGTTGCCATCGCGGGCAGCCCATTTGCAGGCGGACATGTTACAGCCACAACTATGGCAATAAAAAATAAATATCTGGAAAGCTTCATAGTCTGATTCATTTATTTTTTGGAATAATGCTGAAAATTTTCTGTGCCGTTTGTAACTGCAATATATTTAAATTTATTGGGACTTTTCAGAACAACATCTATCTCCCTGTTAATTCTCAACGAGAAAAACATACTCTCCCGCTGCAAGCCGTATCCTTCTGCCGGATGTATTTCCGGCATGATTACCGGTATCCCCGGCATCACTGGCATCAATGGAAGTAAATATGCCGTGGGACAACGGGTTGCCCTGCTGCACGGTGACCTTCCCTTCCAGGTAAAGGTCGCCCGTGCTGTTGGGAGGTATGGTAACCGAATAGCGTATGAGGTCTCCTGCCTTTTCCCATGCCGACCTGACAAGTCCCCGAACACTGTTGTATTCAGCCTCAAAGTGGTCAAGGCCATCCACAAACTGGGGTTTCAGTATAATATTCCTGAAGCCGGGATTGAGGGGGTCGGGGTTTATTCCGCCGGGAGCCTTGTAAAACCAGGCGCTGATCTCGCCGAACATGATATGGTTCATGGAGATGTCCCTGTCTGCATCTATCGGCCAGTTCTCAAAAAAAGTTGTTGCCCCGTTCACTATCCACCAACCCCATGAGGGAAAGGTCTCCTTTGAGGCAACCTTCCAGGCTGCACCGGCATAACCGTTTTCGCTGAGGGCATTCAGCAGGGCTTTGGAGCCAAGCAGTCCGACATCAATATAATGATCATTCTCTGCCACCGTCTGTGCAAGGTTAGAGGCCACGCTTTCTTTCAGATCCTCGGGGACCAGTCCCCAGTACAGCGGCATACTCATTTCTGTCTGATATCCGCTGCCGTAAACAGCTGCTTCCCTGTCAAGGAACCTTTCGTTAAATGCATCTTTTATCCTCCCGGCAAGCGCCCGGTATTTCTCCTCATCCTCATCTTTTTCAAACAGGGCGGCTGCCCGGGCAAGGATATCCGTAACAACATAATAATATACCGTCGAGGTGAGGGCAACATCAGCCCTCGAGTTCACCGGCACCCAGTCACCGAGCCCCCAGTCCGTCACCCCCTCCGGGTACCTGTGATCGATATGGTCGACATACCTTTTGATGTTGTCATAGGTGTCCCTGAGCAGCCTGGTATCGCCGTAGAAGAGGTAAATGTTCCACGGCACAATGGCCAGGCTGGAGGTCCAGTCCACCCCATTGGCCCAGTGATAGCCCCAGCCGCTGCTGGGTATTATGGCAGGCAGCACACCGTTGGGCTGCTGCTCATCGCGGTGGTCGGCAATCCACTTTTCGTAGACGGTTATGCCGTCGAAATTAAAAAGACCCGTCTCAACAGCTATATGTCCGTCTCCCGTCCATCCGAGCTTTTCGCGCTGCGGGCAATCGGTGGGATAACCAAACAGGTTTGCCAGGTAAGAGCTGTTTCCCGCCTGCCATATCCTGTTTATCACATCGTTCGATGTATGAATGCGGCCTGCTGGCGGAACATCGCTGTGCATAAAATAGCCGGTAAGGCTCTCCCTGGTAAGATCCAGGGGCCTGTCCGAGGTTACCTCAACATACTGGAAGCCCTTGTAGTTGAATCTCGGCATAAAGATATCCTCTCCCTTCCCCGAAAGGATAAAAATGTCTGTATGGAAAGGGTCGCTGTCATCTTCGGGCCTGTAATGCATGTCGATGTTGGACATATCCACCCTGCCGTCATCGTAAAGCCGTTCGCCATGCCTGAGCCTGATCTCTGTTCCCTCCTCGCCCGAAACGGCAAGACTTACTATACCCGAGATGTTCCTGCCCAGGTCGAACACCCAGGTCCGGGGGTCAATCTGCTCCATACCGGTAGAGGGTATCTCAGCAGTTTTACGAACGGGGTGAAGCGCCTGGGCAACAATATTCTGTGTTGGCGCGGGTACCACGATAACGTCCTGCCAGTTTGAGTCATCAAACCCGGGCGTGTCCCATCCCGCCTGCTCCAGCCTTGCATCATAATGCTCGCCGGTATATATGCTGTTAAAGACAATTGGTCCGCCGGAGGTCTTCCATTCCCGTCCGCTGCTGATGGTCTCCACCGTTCCGTCCCGGTAGGTTATCCTCAGGTCGGCACAAAATGAAGGTCTTGCCCTCCAGGGCGCCTCATGGAAAAACCATACCGCGGTGCTCTGATGATTATACCATCCGTTGCCCAGCAGTACCCCGATGGTATTTTCGCCTCCGGTTATCATGCCGGTCACATCATGGGTAACATACATGACACGTCTGTCATACCGGGTTTTCGTGGGATCAAGCATATGGTCGCCTGCCTTTTCACCGTTGACGGACAGTTCAAAATAGCCCCCGGCAGCAATATATACCCGCGCCTCTTTTATCTCCGGCCGTGCCATAAAATTTCTACGGAAGTAAGCGGCCGGTTTACGGTTTACATCCCTGGTATCGGCTATCCAGTAGCCTTTCCAGTTGCTTTCGTCCATTATTCCCGTCTCGAACCAGGTGGGTTCTGAAACCTCTGTCTTCCGGCCTTCCATATCCCAAAGGGTAACCGACCAGTAATAGCGGGTGAATGGCCTTAGATCCGGTCCCCCGTACTCTTCAAGCATTCTTTCCGATGAGGCTTTGATAGTGTGCCATATGTTCCCGCGGCCGGCGGCAACCTCCGAAGAATCGGTCCCCACTACCAGTCTGTATGCCTTCTGCACCGCTCCTTCACGGTCATCGGCAAGCTGCCAGGTAAACCGTGGAGCAGGTGTGTCGATCCCCAGGGGATTGACAAGATATTCGGTGCGCAGGTTCACGGCAATGCACTGGTCGGTAACTGTTTTGCAGGAAGGGGTAAAAATGAGAGTCAGCAGACACGCTGCGGCAAAGAAGGAAATAGCCGGTTTCATATCAGACAGGTTTGTTTATACGGGTAAATGTACAAATAATGAAAAACGAAATCAAAACCGGCACCGAAAGTTTAGTAAGAAATTCGCTAAAATCGGACTACCCACCACCGGAGGAGGTGGCTTTTACCCCGATTTTTGCTTCGCACCGCGAATTTTTTTAATCGCACATGCCTTTCGGGCAAAGCCCCGCCAGGACATTACCGCGACACGAGGACGCGGGTTTACAAGTTAAACTAAACCATGACAATACAGGCTTGTGAGAGGAATTGCATAGGCAGGGCGGGGTAGAAAAGGATGAAATAGTTAAACTGTTACCTGAACCGCTGCCTGATATCAATTAATGATCAGGGAAGGTTAAAATGTTGGCAATTTCCTGATTTTTTTGGCCTGAAAAGGAAATTTAAAACAAAAACATTGAATTTTTTAAAGATAATTTTTAAGTTTAAAATGTGATAAATTATTGTTTTCCTGAACCGGGTTTTAAACTTAAATCTAATAAAAAGAAAATGACAAAAAGAAGGGACTTTATAAAAAAGAGCGCTATGGGTACTGCCGGCCTTGCCATAGGGGGTTTGGGATTCAGCGCCAAATCATACGCCTCGATACCCGGCGCCAATGACCGGATCCATATGGCGGTAATCGGCATCCGCAACCATGGCAGGCATCATATTAACCGATGGTGCAGGCTTAAAGAGAGCCATAATGTTGTAGTGACAACCCTTTGCGATGTGGATGAGCGGCTTTTTGAATCCCGTTCCAAAATAGTCTATGATCATACCGGCAGCAAGCCAAAGACAGAGTGGGATATGCGCAAAGTGTATGATGACAGGGATATCGATGCTGTGGCAATTGTCACGCCGAATCACTGGCATGCTCTGGCTACAATATGGGCGTGCCAGGCAGGCAAGCATGTCTACGTTGAAAAGCCGGTGAGCCATAATATCTTTGAGGGACGAAAAATGGTTGAAGCGGCAAATAAATATAAGGTTCATGTCCAGCATGGTTCCAGTGCAGCTGTTGGGGAAGCCATGGATTTCCTGCTTGACGGAGGCATAGGCGATGTCTATATGGCCAGGGCCCTGTGTCTTCACCGGCGCAATTCCTACGGTATGGCCGAAGACAGTGCCCCACCCGACAAATTTCATTACGACATGTGGCTGGGCCCCGCTACCTACAGGCCTTACAACGAAAAGCGAAGCCATTATTGCTGGCACTGGTATTGGGATACAGGAAATGGCGATACGGGAAACACAGGACCCCACACGATACAACAAGCACGTGTCGGGCTCAGGAAGGATGAGCACCCGGTGCTTGCCTTTTCCACGGGAGGCCTGTACGGGTTCCGTCAGGATGGAAGGCGGAGCCCTGGTGTAATGTCGTACGGTGATGTAGAGACTTACGGAGATGACCCCACTTTCCAGGAAACCCCTAATACCCAGACATGCGTGTTCCAGTACAGTGACGGGAAAAAATTTGTATTCGATACAAGGGGCCGGTATACCAATATGGAAGGAACCAATAATATTGGTAACGGGAACCTTTTTTACGGAAGTAAAGGGTATATGGAATATTCCGGTGGCTGGAAAGCTTTCCGCGACTGGGAAAAGGAACCGTTTGCAGGTGCCGGTATAGGTGCCAGCTCTCCGGAAAGCAATGCAGGCAGGCCCGATCTGTATACCAATTTCCTGGATGTCATACGTTCCGGAAGGAATGAAGATCTGGTCAATCCCATACTGGGAGGGCATTATTCTGCTGCGCTTGTACATTTAGCAAATATTTCTTACCGGCTCGGGGGAAGATCGCTGAGGTTTGACGGTGCTGCAGAAAAATTCATAGACGATCCTGAAGCCGATGCACTTCTGACAAGGGATTACAGGGCGCCTTATATTGTGCCCGACAGGGTGTAGCTGATCATAATTAAAAGGCCGGGTTATAAAACCCGGCCTTCTTTCAAATCCAAAATTTCAGATTATCCTTCTCCTTCTTAGTACCTGCGATCACGACGACGACGTTCTTCATCTTCATCTTCATCTTCGTCCCAGTCAAACAGTCCTTCATCGTCATCTTTCTCGTCAAGGATTTCTCCATCTCTTGCAATCATGACAATTTTGGATTCTTCTTCCTCGCGATCCTTCAGCTTCACCTGGTAAAAGGTCTCATCATGCTCATCGGGATCAGTTACCAGTGCAGCATCGGTGGCGTTGAAATCCTCGTATTCTTCCCTCAGTTTTTCCTGTACCTCCTGTGGAAGATCGGTTATCTCAACAGGCCTTTCCTGCCTGTGCATTCCTTCCCGGCGCTCCTGGCGTTCACCTCTTCTGTGCTGTGGATCCTGTTCCTGGTATGCAGCAGGAGTATATTCACGGTCACGGTCATTATTGTCGTTATCCCAGTCAAAAAGTCCGTTATCATCGTCCTTTTCGTCGATAACTTCACCGTCTCTTGCTATCATTACGATCTTTGTTTCCTGCTCCTCAGCATCCTGAAGAGTTACCTGGTAAAATGATTCCTCATGCTCATCGGGATCTGTTACCAGTGCAGCGTCCTTTGCCCTGAACTCTTCATAATCTTCCCGGAGGGTTTCCTGTACTTCCTGTGGAAGATCGGTCACTTCAATGGACTGTTCGTGCCTGTCCATTCCTTCCTGATGTTCCCTATGATGTCTTCTCTCCTGGCTGTCAACCATATTGATTGTTCCAGCCATAAAAATTAATGCGATTAATAAGCTTAAAGTTTTCATAATATTAATTGTTTTTAAAATTCAACATTTAATTGTTTATTTGTGATCATATGACATCTCAATTATATGTCATAATCGTGCCAAAATTTCCTTGTACATCTTATTACTGATTATCAGACCTTTATAAATTTGCAGATTTACAAGGGTGTATAAAAAGTGAACGGTCGGTGTTAAGAAAAAATACAGGGGGCGTATTCACCGGCTCATTTTACGCCGGGTACATAAAGATGCAGTATACAGTCTGCCATATGCCGGGTGCAGCATTCATTTTACGGGAACAGGACGGACATCTGACATGAAAGAACAGTCACCAGAAAATTTAAATCAAGCCTGTATCTTATATATTCTGACAGGAGTAAAACCATTGAATGCCGCAGATCCTGCAGGTTCTGAAACTAATGTGTAAAGATTATACAGATGGTTGAATCGTCCGTGACCGTTTTTTAATATCTCACATAAGTACATGGTAAGATGCATTTGACCAATGATTTACTATAAACATTTACTTATGGGACTGGTTCCGGGTTATTCAGATACCGGCAACAAATCCGTCACGCCTCATATCCGCAACTCCCTGAAATCCTGTTCCATCATGCTTGTTAAGTACTGCATGAAGAGAGCCCAGGTAGAACGACCAGGGTCGCAGGTTATTGATCCGGTAGCCCTTGTTTTTCAGATAATCGGTCAAACCTTCAGGAAAACGTTCCGTCTCGAGACTCACCAGTCCGCCAAGTGAACAGTGCAACCTGGGGGCTTTCATTGCTTCGTCGATGGGCATCCCGAACTCGGTTATATTCAGGAGGAACTGGGTAAGAGTGGACAGAACCCTTTCGCTTCCCGGACTGCCCACCGCCATCCATATTTTATCGTTATGGTAGACAAGGGAAGGTGAAACGGTGGCCCAGGGTACATGATTTGGACGAAGGTAGTAGGGGTGCTCAGGTTTGTCGTAATCAAAATCGGCCAGATAGTTATTATACAGAAATCCCAGCTCCGCTGCCGCTGCCTTGCTGCCATAAACCCTTTCTATCGACTGGGTGAGACTGACAGCCATACCGTCATTATCGACAGCAGATATATGGGTGGTGTCTTCGGACTGCTCATCGGGAGTAGGTGAGGCAGGCAGCAAAATGATATCAAGTTTATCCAGGATATTTTTTATTGTCTTTCTTACATATTTCCTGCTGAGCATGTCCTTTTCCAGGTCCGTCAGTCCCGAAAAAAGAGGGTGGAACGGTCTTCCATCCCTCTCCAGCAGGGCTTTACGGAGAATATGTATCAATAGCAGGTCTTTTTTGAACTCTTCACCAAAATCAAACTGGTGTGGCACATAATCGAGCATGGAAAGAGTAAATAAAAGAGGTTTGCCCGCTCCCGGGGGAGGCATGGTATCGATCCTCAACCCCCTGAACATTCCGGAAAGGGGCCGCTTCTCAACAGGCCACGGTAAAAGGACCAGATCATCATACCGTAGTAGTCCCCCGTTTTCCCTCATATCGGCATCGATCATCCTGGCAATTTTGCCGTTGTAGAAATCCTCAACGCCTTCATCTGCCAGCCTTTTTAACATTCTGGCCAGATCAGGCTGCCTGAAAATTTCACCTGCCTGGTATGCTTTGCCGTTGTTCAAAAAGTAATGTGCTCCTGATTTTGAATATACCTTCAGAAAATTGGGAATTTCATTCTTTTGTAATCCATGTTGTAATTCAGAAACAGGGTAACCTTCTTCTGCCGCATTAATTGCAGGTTCCATTATTTCCCTCCACTGAAGCCTGCCATATTTCCTGTTTAAAAAGGCAAGTGTGGCAGGAGTGCTGGGAACGGTAGTTGCACGATATCCCAGTGTGCGGTCATCATGGCTAACTGCAGATACATGAGTAAGTGAAGGCGCCCGCGATGAGCCATCTATTGCCACTGACCGTCCCTTGTATGAAAGCAATACCATGGTTTGCCC
>SLGC01000182.1 GCA_007123885.1 Bacteroidales bacterium
ATAATGTAACCCTCAAAAAATAATTCCGGATTAAACAATATGACTGCGATCTTGTTGTATTGAAAACACACCATAACCTTAAGATGCTGATGGGTAACCAAAATCAACCTCACAGGCATCTGCGCCCATAGAATTAAGTATTCCGTAAGTATTTTTTCTTCCGGACAAATGGCAGCAAATTTTTGCCCGGTCTTTGAGCCGGATTAAATTTAAACAGGAAAATACAGGGGCCGGCCGTTATGCGAATGGCTTCAAGAATTCATTATTTTTTGGTAGTTTTGGGGAATTTTACAATTTACATATATTTCTTGCCTGATGAGGATACTTTTCAGAGTTGTGTTGGTTTTGTTCGTGGTTATTGCACTCTCTGCCATCGCTTATTACATTGAGATCCCCTATAATATCAATACAAAGGGGATCATTATGCCGGTCAGGGAGTGGAATCTCTTAAGGTTATCCGATGGTACAATACTGAACAGTGAAAAAAACAATCTGACCAACAAGATTTCATATTATTCCGTGCTTGAATTCCAGCGCGGCGATCACGCCGAGTTCATGGTCAACGAAAAGGTATTCAACAGGAAAACCATCGACAAGGGTGATACTATCGGTTATATCCGGTCATTTGAAGAGGAAAGAAGACTTCTTGGATTGCTGACGGGACTGGAAGAGCAGAGGGGATTACTGCGGATCTCCCTTTCGGGGGAAAAGGAGGAAGAGATAAATGCTGCCAGGGCAAGACTGGGGCTGGCCGAACAGGAATATGATACCCAAAAAAAGCTTGTTGCAAGAATGGAAGCTTTGCATAAAACAGGCATCATTGCCGATGAAGCATGGGAGGTTGCCCGGAATGATTACCTTGTAACAAGACAAAATATAAATATAGCGCAGGCTGCACTGGATATGGTGTCATCCGGTGCAAAACCTGAGGAACGGGAGCTTATACGAACAAATATAAATTCATTTCTCCGGCAGATTGAACAGACAGAAAACCGGATGGATGCATTCAATATCCTTGCTCCGTTTTCCGGTATCATTATCAGGGAACAAAGACCTGAAACAAACGGCAATACAATTATAAGAGTAGCCGACATGGATAACCTGATGGTCACATTCCCCGTAGATATTTTCCAGCTTATATATATTGAAGACGGCAACCCCATTAATATCAGGATTAACT
The DNA here is from genome assembly GCA_007123885.1 of Bacteroidales bacterium. Classification (GTDB taxonomy): domain Bacteria; phylum Bacteroidota; class Bacteroidia; order Bacteroidales; family PUMT01; genus PXAP01. The sequence continues at coordinate 1,181 of SLGC01000182.1, forward strand.
CAGGAAGACGCAGTTACAGCGGAAGGGTGATAGATGCGGATAACAGTGTCCAGTTCATTGACCAGAGGCAGAAAGTATTTGTAACGGCATTGATTGATGATAATCCCGGAATGTTCATACCAAATATGCTGGTACAGGCAGAAATTTTATGCGGCAGTATATCGGGATGGGCCTATCTGAGGAGAATGTTTAAAACTGTATTTGAAAATTGAGATCATCAGGCGGATCGGGTTTATCAGGCACCTGCGGACAAGTCAGCATGAGTAAATAAAGCCCGACGCGGCTGCAACTGAAAAGATTTTGATGATAGCACCAGCTAATGAGGTTAAAATAAGGAACTGATGATGTTAAGGGTAGAACGGAAATACCTGGTGCCTTGCGACAGGATCGATTCATTGAGAGAACGGATTTCCCCGTTTGTGCGCACAGATAAATACACCCGGATAAATGAAAAGGGAGAGCCCGAGTATACTGTAAGAAGTATCTATTTTGACAGCAAGAACCTGACCTGCTACCGGGAAAAACATGAAGGAGTGATGCTCCGCAGAAAATTCAGGATCAGGGGCTATAATGAGCAGATTGAAGACAGCAAGGTAGTAATGGAGATAAAAAGAAAGATCCAGGCCCGTCAGAAGAAATACCGGTCGGTTATTCATTACAGGAATGTCGAAAACTTACTGGAGTATGGCGATCTTGACCGGTATATTATTTCCCTGAACGGTGACAGGAACAGCACTTTGATAAATGCCGGCAAATTTATGTACCATATTAAGAAGGGGCAATTTATACCTACATGTCTGGTAACATACGAACGGGAAGCCTACTTTGGCAAACTGGATGACGGCGTCAGGATAACATTCGATAAAAATATAAGAAGCAGGCTTTATCCCCAAATCGATTCATTGTACAGCGATGAGGAGTTAAAGTTACTGTTTAAAAATCATTTTATTCTGGAAATCAAATACTTCCATCACGACATGCCGGTTTGGGCGAGATCGGTGGTACAGGATTTCAGGCTGAGAAATGAGGCTCTTTCCAAATATACCATAGGAATAGATGTTAACAGGGAAAAGCGATTAATGACATATTAGCATTTTATACATTTAGCATGGGAAACGATTTTCAGAATATCTTCATGTTCAACATCACCGCTGCCGATGTTATAGGCAATATATTTGTCGCCTTGATCTGCGGGATTTTTATCGCATTATTGTATAAATACACGTATAAAGGGCTTAATTATTCAGCTTCATTTACAGTTTCCCTGATAATGCTTACCATGATTACAGCAATTGTAATAATGGTTATCGGAAATAATCTTGCCAGGGCCTTTGGAATGGTCGGAGCCATGTCGATCATCCGTTTCAGGACCGCGGTAAAGGATGCAGCAGATATTATGTTCATTTTTTTTTCACTGTCCATTGGACTGGCGGCCGGGGTCAAGCTTTATTCAGTTGCCATCCTGGGTACCCTGTTTGTCGGACTCGTTTACCTGGTTGCGACCAAATTCAGTTTCGTGCTCCCCCAGAACAGGGAGTTCCTTATGCAGATAATCGCCCGGGGCGACCAGGTTTCAGAAAATCCTTTCGCAGATATTTTCAGACGTTATTGCAGGAGGCAAAAGCTGGTCAATGTCAAAACCATCGGTCAGGAACCTGACGAGATGATGGAGTTTTCCTACTATATAAAGATGAAGGATGAAAGAAAGGGTAATGACCTGGTTTCAGAAATCAGGAAGCTCTACGGAGTGAAGAACGTTAACCTCTTCTTTGATGAGGACGAACTTTAGATTTTCCGGGTTTCCTGAAACATCAATCAGCTTGTTGAAACCGGTAATTTTTTTTTAACTTTCTTAATCATCCTTGCTGGTAAACACACTGGCTGTCAAACCTCTGGCTGTCAAACCTCTGGCTGTCAAACCTCTGGCCGTCAAACCTCTGGCCGTCAAACCTCTGGCCGTCAAACCTCTGGCCGTCAAACCTCTGGCCGTCAAACATCCATTTAACCGGACCCTTGTA
>SLGC01000277.1 GCA_007123885.1 Bacteroidales bacterium
CGTAGTTCGGTTGAGATGATTTCCTGACATGGCTTAGCCGAAAGTCCAGAATCAGGATTGGGGCTTTATGCCTTCTGAGTTTCGAAATGTACAAGTAATTCGGACTTTTTGGTTCTTTCTTTCCAATAAAAATGGTAATTTAGCAGAAGTTGCAGTTATTAACGTCATAACTATTTAATCTGGTAGATCACTACCTTACTGATAACATCACTACTTACTGGAAATGGAAAAATCTGAAATGGAATTTCCACATAAGGGTAAAATAATGGCAGCAGGTTATCCGTTTTTCGGACCTGCAAACTCCAAAACTCTACAGGCTCAAATTAAACAGGAAGAGTACCTGGAACCAACATTTTCGGAGCTGGTTTCTTTTATTCACCGGTATTTTGGCGAAGAAGGAACTAAAGCGGCCAAAATAAAAGAAATAATGAACACAAAATATTTCGTTGGATTTACCGGCATTCTTTACCTGCCGAAGAAAAACGAGGTTTATTTTAAAGATCGGCCTGTATTTGCCAGCGGTTCAATTGTGGATGTGGATAATCTTGAAAGCAGGCTAAAATTGAATGAAGCCCACGCGAAGGTTTCCCTTGACAACCTAAAAACAGGCACGCTACCATGGGACCAGATACCCGGGCACCCATTGTTTATCGCAATTGCCGGGGAGGAAGGAGCAGAAAAGCTGGCGGAGCTGGCATCAAAACATCGTGATAAAAACGGCTACATTTTTCTTCCCGATATATCAAATTTCACAAGCCCCCAGGCAAGGATCCCTTTATTGTACTCCTATCAGGAAGGAAGAAGTCTGACGGTCAGCCTCAATGGAGCTGGTTACAGCACCAATAGTTATTCCTTCGGATTACTTAAAGATTTACCAATTTAGTCAAATCCGCGTCACGGAAGTGTTCTGGCGGAGCTTCCCGAGAGATCTGTGTTCCGGGCCGCATTAATGCCCGGAACGCAAAAGCACTTTAGTTTGCTGCAGGTTCAAGAGGAGCCTGTGGGGTAGGCAGCTCGTCATCCGAATCAGGAATTTTCTTTTTTTCGAGCAAGGGAAGGTCGGGCATCCCCTCGTAATGGACAACACTCTCCGGTTTGCCGCAGTATACAAAACTGTTGTTCATATGATCCCTCTCATCCAGTCCGATTCGCCTGATTACATCTCCCCAGTTGTCAAAATCACCATACTGTTTTACAAGTTCTGATTTAACAGGCTGGGAATCCAGATCTGGGGTATCTTCGACGAATTGTGCGTAAATATGTTCGGCATGATCTTCAAATTCTGCATTAAACAGGAATGCCCTCCTGATATTGAAAAGTGCCATTACTTTTGACATTACTGCCCATGTACCAACCATGAAACAGCGGACAAAACGGTTAAGATACCATGCATCTTTAATATTGTCTTCCTTCATCTTCTCATTGATAACCAAAAGATGCCAGTATTCATTATCCTGTGCCTCACGGCCCCAGTGCATGATTCCCTTCGCCTTGTCCACAAGTTCGTCATTCTTGTATTTACATGTAAGTCGCCTGTACTGCCTTGTTTCCCAGGCACGGTAAGGCATGCATGCAAGTGATTCAAGAAGCTTTGCCTTTGAAAGTGTTGTTTTTCTTCCGGTTACCATATCCATCATAACGAAGAAGAATCTGGCCGCAATAGAATAATTATAATGCTCCCGTGCCAGTGATGCTTTTTGTTCCTTTTTAAGATCAATCATACAAATGGTTATTTTCGGGTTAAGGTGTATTGAATTTATTTTAAATATATAAAAAAATGCACAAATTATATTAAGGGACCGGTTAAAAATGCGTTAAAATTGGTCCATTCATTTAGTTAAACATGAAACCCGCGCACGGACACGGACATGTCCTGGCAGGACTCTACCCGAAGGGCATGGGCGGTAGTGGTCTATCTGAACCTGCCGGAAAATTCATTGATGACCCTGATCATTTGATCGGGAAGGAGCCTCAGGGATGAATCGATTACAGGCTCAGGTATTTCCTGATAAAATCCCTCTGCAACGGCACCTGTTATACTTGCAATGGTATCGCTATCGCCGCCAATGGATACGGCTAATCTCACGGCGTTTTCATAACCGGTACTTTCAAGAAAGGCAATTAAGGCTTCAGGAACAGTCTCCTGGCAGCTCTCATTAAACTCGTAAACAGATCTCACCTGATTAATGCTGCGGCTCAGATTGTAACCGAATTCCTTTCTTATGAAGTGCTTTATATCTTTTTTTGAATGACCTGTCCTTGCCAGGAAAACAGCTGCTGCTGTTACCTGAGCTCCCCTGATGCCTTCGGGATGATTATGTGTTACTGCCGCGCTCCTTTCCGCTTCATGAAGTACTTCTTCAAGTGTATTAAAAGCCCAACCAACGGGACTGACCCGCATGGCAGATCCATTGCCCCAGCTGTCATAGGGTTTGGGATCATTGGAATTGATCCACATATAGAAATATCCACCATACCCCCTGTTGGGATACAGTCGGCCGTATTGCTGATAGTATTGCATATAATCTCCATTGTTATTAATACAATCCATGGTTGCAATGGTCAGTACGGTGTCATCAGTGAAAGTGGTTTCTTCGGTAAAAAGATCGAATTCGGTTGTTTTTATGTTATTGAATTCAAAAACTGAACCGATTATATCGCCGGCAATGGCTCCAAGGATCAGCCTTTTCTGATTTTGTCGATTATTTATTGCCATGATACAAATATACATGACAATTTTTAATTGACACACAGACAAATAAAAATCCAGTCCGTTGTCTTTAACTTTGCTATACGTGCTCTATGGCACAATCATTATGAGCAAATTATTAACTTAATCTACTAAGTATGAAAAAGACAAGCGGACTGGACGTACACAAAGATACAATTTTTTGTAGCGTCTATAATGGAAAAAAATTAAATGAAGTTAAAGAGTATTTAACTTTAACAGACTCGATTCGCTCCATGGGTAAAGATCTTCAATTTGAAGGGGTTGAAGAAGTAGCAATTGAAAGTACGGGCATATATTGGATACCTGTTTGGAATATTTTGGAAGAGATGGGTTTCAAGTTAATGTTAGTCAACCCTTATCTGATTAAACAGATGCCTGGCAGAAAAAGCGATGTTAAGGATGCCCAATGGATAGCAACCCTGCTTCATAAGGGATTGTTAAGAGGCAGTTTAGTTCCATCAAAAGA
>SLGC01000126.1 GCA_007123885.1 Bacteroidales bacterium
ACTCATATTGAGAACAGGTATTCCTTCAGCCACCGCCCATTCTATGCCAGCCACAACTGTAGAAACCGAGCCGCTGCCACTGGCATCCAGGACTTTTATAGCGTATAAATCTATACCGGGACCGACACCCACTACTCCCAGACCATTATCTAAGGCAGCAACGGTACCGGCTACATGGGTTCCGTGCCCGTTATCATCCTTATACTGGTCATCTTGACGAAGAATAAAACCAGTGGTTCGGAAACGTACTCCGCCAACAACTTTGAGATCCTCATGAGTCCCATCTATCCCGGAATCAATGATTGCAACGCCTATTCCACCGCCCCTGGATGTTCCCCATGTAGGGAAGCTATAAGTTTCATCTCCGAAAACCCTGTCGATACCCCATGGCAAAGTCTGGCTGTGCGCAAAGACTTCGTGGTCGGGTTCAACGTACCGGACTTTGGGGTTTTTTTCAAGCGCCTCTACTGCCTGCGCAGATAACCGGGCCGCCACTGCAGGAACAATAGTGAAAGTTTTGAATACCTCGCCGCCAACACCTTTAACAATATCGATATCGGGCTCTGTGTGGAATCCTACCAGGAATCTTTCCTGACCAGGAATTGAAAGCAGATCTCCCTGCAGGTCAATTCCTCCTGGCATCTCATGGGAACTCAGTTCAGGATCCAGGAACCTTTCCTTTTCGCAGCCTGTAGTGAAAACCAGGGCAAAGGCAATAACTGCAACAGAGAGGATCCAGAAATGGAAACTTTTTATTTTCATAATTAAAGGTTTTAAGGGTTTAATATTGACAAATCTGGAATATTGAAGGATCAATGTCGCGTATTTTATCAGCTCCTGGTTTGATTGGCTTACTTATTAGTTGAATTTACCCTTCAGATTAGTTGAACCTACCCTTCAGAAATTAAAAATAAAGTTAAAAAAAAACTCTATTAAAATTCACTCTCCCGGTTGTTAATTGTTCCTGCAGATGGATAAATTTACTTAACCTCTGATTATCAGGAATAACCTTCAGAGAATCAGGATATAGTGGCCATCTGGTTGAATTACCTGAAGACCATAATTTTCCCGGTCCGTCTTTCATTGACAGTCTCCAGCACTACATAGTAGATCCCGTTTTCAAGAAAATGGACCGGAATTTCCATCTCTGTTTTGTTAATATTTTTATAATCAGCCGAGAAGCAGCACCTGCCATCAAGCGAGAATATCCGCAGGTACATCCTGTCAGAGAATCCGGCCTCGCCAAGCTTCAGCGTAATATGATCCCGCGCCGGATTGGGATACATCTCCAGTATGGAAGGCCGGTCAGCCGGGTGAACCTCGTCTGCGGATGATATAACGTTCAAAATTATCATAACCTCTCCTTCATCACTCAATGAATTCACGGCATCATCCCTTACACCCACCTTCAGTAAAAATGCATCGATGCCGGTCAATGAATAGTTCAGGCGGTCTTCATTGGCAACCGTCAGTATGCCGGTTTGCGGATCCAGGGCAAATGCATCTTCCGTATTGTCAGCGGTAAAATAGAATGTCAGAGTCTGGCCTTCATCCGGATCTGTTGCGGTGAGAGTGTAGACCTCGGTCCCGTTTTTCAGTCCGGGGTCAATATGGATTATCTTGTGATAGAGTACCGGCCTGCGATTGAATTCAGTCGTTATGGAAAGTTCGTCTGAATAATCGCTTTCATTCCCGCAGCGATCTATCGCGGTGACGCTGAAGTAATACCTCTTCCCTTCTGTCAGTCCGGAGATCAGCCGGGTGGTATCCAGTGATGCATCCACCGGTGAAGGTGTGCCAAAAACGGTGGCTGTGCCATTGTAGGGGCCGCCGCTGATAGTATCATAATAAACCAGGTATCGCACCATATCCGGCTCATCGTTCCTTTGCCAGCAAAGCCTTACATCATGCTCCTCCATTTCGATCCCTGCCATCACGGGCGGTCCGGGAGGCTCACTGTCCGTTACAAACAGTTCAAGTGACCCGGATGCATCTCCCATCAGGCTTTCTGCAATGATAACAACACTGCCCGAAAGTCCGTCGGCCTGGTACATGGCTTCGATCTTTCCATTTAAGGCAGCAACCCGTATAACCGCAGAATCCGGAATGGCTTCAGTCCCCGCAAAAGTTCCCCGGCTCGCCTTCAGGGTAAACAGTTCGCCGTCAGCAATTAACACTTCGGTGTTATAATAAATTAAAGCTGAAGTGATGGTTGTGGTATCGCCCAGGTCAAGATCAATGGTGTCAGGACTGGCACTCAGCAATAATTCTCCGGAGGGAACAAATGGGGCAAGTGTGAAGGTGCCAAAGGCATCAATACGGGCCTTGACCGTATTGTTTTCCGGATCCACGACACCTCCTATAAAGACCCACCGGTTATTTTCCTTGTCTTCCTTGTACATTCTCAGGTCAGTCTCGTCAATGGTATGAATGTTGCCATCGGGAAGCGTAACTGTCAGTTCATCGTCAAAATAGTTGATTATTATATACACCTCATGATCCCCCACGGAAGTGTTGTATGGCTCAAACTGGTAAAAGCCGCCGATACCGTAATCCATCTTATGGATCTGGGTTGCACTTGATTTAATGTATTCGGGGATAACAAGCTTTAAGGGAGCCGTCGATTTCAGGCTGCTTTTTGTTTCCTCACCCGTCCCGTACCAGTCCCAGTAAACCACATCCAGGCTGTCGATCCCTTCAATGGTAATGTCTGTGGTATCTGCAAAATGAATAAAGCTTGCCCTTGAATCCGGGCCTATCGCATAAAGGTTCATGGTCGATTTTCTCCTGAATGGCCATATATTTATTTTTCTGAAAATGGGCGGGATCAGGTTCTGCTGGATTTCACTAACAATATAGGCGGCAGATTCGGTAACGATATCCTGCAAGATCGGACGGGCACTGAAATTATCATTGTTCGACAGGTAATCATAACTCTCAAGCGGATACAACTTCCAGTTATAGAACAACCCGGTTTCCTTCTGATACTGGTTTACTTCCGTAAAATTAAATCCTGCCCCAAAACTGGCTCTGACAATGGCTACGCCTACATCTATATTAATATTGAATCCGCCTTCGTTTACCTGATCGGTGATGGTTTTCTGGTATGGTACCGGAGGGACGGAAAATGAATTCCTGGAGTGGTGATAGGAAATTGAATTCATCGGACTATTGAATAT
>SLGC01000270.1 GCA_007123885.1 Bacteroidales bacterium
GATTTGTCATACTCATGATTGTAAATGACCTCAAGCAGTAACAGGCACATCCTGTCTTTATGCCTTGCAAACCGGAAAAGCAGCCTGTTATCCCTATCAAGACGCGCCCGGTAATAAACGGTGCCGGGCATCTTTTTCACATCAGCGGAACTGAAATCAGACCGTGACAATTGCCCGGCAACCTTTTCAAACTGTTTGCTTACCTTTTTGAAATCCAGATCACTGTAATAAATTAAATCCATTACTGTTTTCCGTGAGGTGAGACCCATTTTAACATTACATCTGCCGGATACAAGATTACTAATAATTTATGATTGCATGAAAAGTAGTTTTCAACAAGGGGGAAACATCTGGTCATTAAATAGATATTTACTTTCCGCATAACCGGCAAAAATTCCATCAGAATTTAAGTATGGCGACCGGTGCAAAAAGAGTGTTGTATATGGAGTATCCCAGGGAATTTATTATTTTCGACCCGGAGAGTGACCACTTCAAAAAATATAAACATGGAAACATCCAGGAAGTTTTCTTATGAATTTACTGTCGATCAAGATCTTCTTGATGAATATGGACATGTGAATAATGCCAGGTACCTTGACCTGTATGAGGAAGCCCGCTGGGATATACTGGATAAAAGCGGATATGGCCGGGAGATAGTCAGAAAGAGCAAAAAGGGTCCGGTAATACTTGAAGTAAATATCAGGTTTAGAAGGGAATTGTTGCCGGGTCAGAAAATCCGCATAGAAACCACCAGCAGAAGAAAAAATGACAGGATTTTCTATTTTGACCAGGTGATGATAAATGAAAAAGGGGTAGAAGCCAGCAGGGCTGTCTTCACCTACGCCTTATTTGACCTTACGGAAAGAAAGATGGTCAAACCCGATGACGGCTGGCTGAGGGCCTTTGGTTTCGGATGAAGCAGCCGGATACCTGAAGGAGTGAATCCCTGAAGCAGCCGGATACCTGGAGGAGTGAATCCCTGAAGCAGCCGGATACCTGAAGCATCACTTAAAAAGAGCATTAACCAGAAAATATTCAACATTTTTTCAGAAGTATATGTAACGAAATCAACTGTGTTTCGTCATATTATTATTCGCAGATACTTCCTTAATATGAAACGATGCTGTTGAATCACCTTAAGATCTCTTTCCGGAGTCTTGTTTCCCAGAGAGGATACACGCTTATCAATATAATGGGACTGGCAGTTGGCATTGCCAGCGCATTGCTGATAATGCTCTATGTAATTGACGAGTTCAGCTATGACAGGTTCCATCCGAATTCGGACAATATTTACAGGATATACCTGGACGCCAAGCTCCAGGATACGGAAATGCTTGCCCCTGTCACAAATTCGGCTATCGGTCCGACGGCAGTAGCTGAATATCCGGATATTCTCGAATTTACCAGGGTCTTTTCATTTGGTGGTGAACCTGATATACGCTATAATGAAAGAACCTTCATAGAAAAGAGATTTATCTATGCTGATTCCGCCTTCTTCAAAATTTTTGACGGGTTCATGGTGCTTGAAGGAGATCCGGCAAGTCTGCTGACCGCGCCTAATCAGATGGTCATGACCAGATCAACTGCCCGCAGGTATTTCGGGGAAGAAAATGCTACCGGCAAGATGGTACAGATGTGGGGTGGCAGTCAGAACTTCGAAGTGGTTGGTGTTGTTGAAGACATTCCTTCCAACAGTCACATCAAATTCGACATTGTATGTTCGTTCCTCACCCTGCCAATGGCCAATTCAACAAGCTGGGTAAGCAATAACCACTATACCTATATCCTCCTTCAGGATGGTCTTGACCCCGTGGAGGTGGACGACAGGTTCCTGCAGATGGTGATCACCTACGCTGCCCCTGTTTTTGCCGATCTTATGGGTGTGGACTGGGATGATCTTGGAAATTCCGGAAACAGGTATGATTACTTTACGCAGCCACTCACCGATATTCATTTAAACTCCGGAATGCCTTTTGAAATGGAAGTGGGCGGTAATAAAACCATGGTTTATGTATTCATGTTAATCGCCCTATTCATACTTATTATCGCAGCCATTAACTTTATGAACCTTTCGACGGCGCGTGCCTCAAAACGTGCCAGGGAGGTCGGGATCAGGAAAATCGTGGGATCTGACAGATCAACACTCGTAAAACAGTTCCTGACCGAATCGGTACTTGTTACCGCAATATCAATGATAATTGCCATCGGGATTGTATTCCTCGCTCTGCCGGAATTCAACCACATCGCGGGAAAAGGAATAATTTTATCAACGCTCCCGGTACCTGTCGTTGCGGGAATACTGATCATTACCCTTTTGGTAATTGGACTTGCTGCCGGAAGTTACCCGGCATTCTTCCTTGCAAGCATTAATCCGATGACAATATTAAAGGGGAAACTGAACCTGGGTATGAAAAGCGGCACGTTGCGGGGGATACTTGTCGTTATCCAGTTCACCATAACCATAGGGCTTCTCGTTTCAACACTTGTGGTTTTTTCTCAAATGTCCTACATACGAAACAAGGATCTTGGGTATAATCCCGATAAGATCCTTGTAATTAACCGGGCATATGTCATCCCTTCAGACCGGCGACAGGTTATTCAGGATGAATTGGTAAACATTCCCGGAATTGAGGCAGTGTCAATGTCCACCTCACTTCCGACATCCCTGATAGGCAATACAATTATGCAGAAACAGGGTGCAGCCCCTGATGACTTCCAGACATTCAACTTCTTTTTTGCCAATTATGACTTTGACAGAACAATGGGCCTGAAGATGGCTGAAGGTCGGTACTTCGACAGGGACCTGGCAAGCGACTCAATTGCCATAGTAATAAACCAGGCAGCTGCAAAAGGATTCGGTTTCGAAGGTCCGGCAGTTGGGCAGACCGTATTCCTTAACCTCAATGATGAACGTAGGGTGGTGGGTGTGATCGAAGATTTTCATTATGAAACCCTTCATCAGAAGATCAATCCGCTTGTAATCGCTTTTAATACAGAGTGCGTTTATCTTGTCGTCAGACTCGGAGATGGCAATCTGCAGGAAAGCATAGCGAACATCGAAGCCAAATGGAATGAATTCGTGCCCGATCAGGCTTTCGATTACTTTTTCCTGGACGATTCTGTAAGGGATCAGTACAGTGATGACAGGCGCGCGGGTATACTATTTTCCAGTTTCAGCATTCTGGCTATAATCATAGCATCACTGGGATTACTCGGACTGTCATCCTATTCGGCAGCACAAAGAACCCGGGAAATAGGCATTCGTAAAGTATTCGGGGCGAATGAAGGTCAGCTTGTATGGCTCCTGCTTGCCGAGATAAACCGGCTTTTTATTCTGGCCACAATAATTTCATGGCCGGTGGCATATTACCTGATGAAAACCTGGCTGGATAATTTTATGTTCCGGATAGATCTGTCAGTGCCTGCATTTATTGCCGCATCCCTGCTTTCATATATAATCGCGGTTCTGACCGTCGGGTACCAGGCTCTCCGGGCTTCCGGAGCCAATCCGGCAGTAACACTGAAATACGAATAACCGGATTTTAATTCTTTTTTCCCTTTCGGGGAAATAATCGGAAAGCCCTGTGATAACCTGCATCGTCTGACAAACGGGTCTGCCGGAAGCACCGGAACCTAAGATCCCACAAGCCTTTCGGGGAAATAATCGGGAAGCTCTGTGGTAACCTCCATCGTCTGAACTGCGATAAAGCATCAAAAGATCTGACCTGCGAAAAAGCATCCAACGGGTCCGCCGAAAGCATCGGGACCTGAGACCCCGCAAGCCTTTCGGGCAAGGTCCCTCCAGCACCTTATCATTATTACAAGGAGGCGGGTTAACTTAAACTAAAAGCTTTTTCTTTTCGGGAATTTTCATTAAATTGTGATTATACCCGAATCCCTATGAGCACCAATGGAGGACTTTCCGTCTTGTCCGGCTTTCATCAATTTTACAGATTTTATTCCGGAGGATGCATTTTTGTTTTTCTTGTTATTTGGATGATCTCTATTCAGAGCCTGTTTCCCGGATCCCAGGTTTTTGCAAAACCCTTGCACCATGATGAAGCAGCCTCCTGCAGGCCTCATCATGCTATCGACATACATCATGACCATGCAGTTTCGTTCAATTACGGCAGCGGGACTTCACCGGACCATGTAGATAATCCTGAGGCCGGATCAATTGGCCTTACCCTGAGCGGCGGCGGGGCAAAGGGCTTTGCTCATATCGGCGTACTTCACGTGATAGATAGCCTCGGACTTAAGATTGATTATATTACAGGTACCAGCATTGGTGCCGTCGTGGGTGCGATGTATGCTACGGGTTACAGTGCAAAAGAAATTGAGGAAATTGCCAGGTCGATTGACTGGCGGGCTGCATTTGGCATGAAACCCGACCTTGATTATGTTCATATTCATAATCGCAGGCAATCGGGGAGGAACGTGGTGGAGTTTCCTTTGACGAGAACAGGCATCCGGTTAAGGTCAGGTTTTATCCAGGGTCAGCAACTTTGGAGTTTGCTGGAAAAAATATTCTTTCACGTTCGCAGCACTGATGATTTTAATGATTTCCTGATCCCTTTTGCATGTGTAGCAACCAATATTGAAACCGGGGAAGAGGTAGTCATAAACAGGGGAGACATTGTCAGCGCCCTGCGTGCAAGCATGGCTATGCCGGCAATTTTTGAACCCGTCACCATGGATAAAAAAGTACTCTTCGACGGAGGAATGGTGAATAATTTTCCGGTTGATGTTGTAAAGGAAATGGGAGCTGATTATGTTATCGGTGTATATGTTTCCGACGGACTGAGAAGTGCGGAAGAGTTGAGGACACCTGTGGAAGTATTATACCAGATGGGATTTATCAGGGATGCTCTAAAGTTTCGCATAAATAAAGAGAAGGCTGATATTTTCCTGGAACCCGGCCTTGAGAAATTCACTGCTGCCGGATTTACCCATATTGACGAAATGATCGAGGAAGGCAGGCAATCAGCACTTCAGTTTTCTGCACCTCTTGATAGCCTTGCGAAGTCAGGAGGGGACACCCGTGCCGGGAGCTTTCCGGAGGCTGACCGTAGAAAGAATATTGTTGTTGATTCGGTTTTATTCAGGGGGCTGGAGAACGTCAGGCTATCGTTTGTCAATAATATTGCCGGTATTCAGCCGGAAGATACTATTAATGCAGATAAGATACAAAGCCTGATAAATATTTATTATGCAACAAATTATTTTGACAGGGTCACCTATTCCTATGTGCCGTCCCCTTACGAGCCGGAAAGGATGAACCTTATTTTTAGTTTCTCGGAGAAACCGTTAGCCCGGATCAGTGGCGCCCTACACTATAATTCATTCTCAGGAGTAGGGATCATAGGAGGGATTTCTACCACCAGTTTTATATTCCATGATGTGGATGCCGGATTCAGGGTGAGTATAGGTAATCAACCTGCTGCCCGGGCCGGTATCAGGATTTTTACCGGAAGTACTCGCGAAACGTGGATTAATATAAATAGTCACGGTGAAATGATTGATTTGCCTCTGTACAGGAGTTTTGAGTCAACAGGTAAGTATAAGCAACAGTACTTCCGGGTAGAAAGTTCGGTAAACCGTTCGACAGGTCAAAATTCATTTTTTACCACCGGCACTGCCATTTATACCAATATGATCGAACCTGAAATACTAACAGGATTTAATTTTGATGGAAGTGAGCAGGGTTTTGAAGCATTTGCAAGTTGGAATAAGTATTCCCTTGATCACCATTATTTTTCACGAACCGGACACAACCTGACAGCAGAGGCATTATACTATTTCGGCCGGGATTATTCGGTTAATGTCAATTCAGAAAACGGGGAAACCGCCGCTGTGCCCCATCTGGATATTGCCGGCGATAATTTTCTCAGCTTTAAGTTCAACTGGGAAGCTTTCATCCCGTTTAACCCGAAATTATCATATTTCACGCGGTTACAGGGTGCGTATAATCATCCCTCTTCCCAGGGCATTTTCAAAATGTTCAACATGGGTGGGGATCAGCTTTTCCTTCGAAACCAGGTTGCTTTTTCCGGACTTAACGAGTTTGGGATCATGTCATCATCGGCCTTTGCGGTTGCTGTGGGAGGTAATTACAATGTGATATCGGACTTCTATCTGACCCCGGTTTTAAATGCCGGTTTATACGATTTCAGGTTAAACATGCTTGATGAGTTATCGGCAAACCAGTTAGTATTAGGTGTAGGACTGGGTGTTGGATACCTTGCACTCATTGGCCCTGTTAAAGTTTCTTTCTCTTACAGTCCACAGGCCGGAAGCCTGATCGGCTTTGTCAATGCAGGGTGGAGTTTCTGAGCCGGTTCCCTGTACTTTTTTGAAGTAATCCAAAAAATAACAGATCACATTCATATACTCCCTATCACCATAAATAGGGTACGGATCATTTTTGTATATTGTGAACCGGTCGAATCAAAAATTAAAAGGCGTAAATCCCGGACTGGGGTTAATTTTGATTCTGGATCATCAGTGTATCATTAAGTTTATAACACAGTTTAGCAGACGATATGGAAAGATATCTGACAAAGAGCCGCTTTAAACTTGCATGTGAATGCGAAACCAAACTGTATTATACCCGGAAGAAGGAGTATGCAGACCAGTCCGCGGCAGACCCCTTTCTTATGGAGCTGGCCAAAGGCGGTTATCAGGTGGGCGAACTGGCCCGTTATCTCTTTTCCGACGGTGACCTTGCACCAACTGTTCATGAAACCGGCTATGATGAGGCCCTTTCCAGGACAGAAGAACTGATAAAAAGCGGGGTAAGCCGGATTGCCGAAGCGGCCGTGAGATATGACAAACTATTTATCAGGGCAGACCTGTTCCATATTGATGTTAAAACGAAGCACATTAATTTTTATGAGGTAAAATCAAAATCATACAGCTCCTCAGACAGGTTTTTTACATTCAAAAGGGGAACCGGGCATATATCCGGATTAAGCAGCACATGGAAAAGCTATCTTTATGATGTGGCATTTCAAAAATATGTCATTGCCCGGGCATACCCGGATTATCAGGTAAATGCATTTCTGACGCTGGTAAACAAGGACTCAATTTCAACCGTCGATGGCCTTAATCAACACTTTAAAGTCAGAAAATCCGGTGGAAGCTTTGAAGTGATTATCGATCCGGAATTAAAAAAGGATGATCTCGGAAATCCGGTGCTTATAGATATCCCGGTAGATGACGTAGTTGAATTTATCTGGCAAAATGGGGTAAATTCCGCAGTTTTCCCAGGGTACAGCTTTGAGGACTATATCCGGGCACTCGCCGGTGCCTACAAGCAGGATAAAAGAATTCAAACTCCGGTTTCAAAGGAGTGTAAGAAATGTCAATTCTACACAAAACCGGAAGAGAGCAGAAGCGGTCTTAGAAGTGGCCTGAAGGAGTGCTGGATGGATAAACTGAAAATATCAGAGAAAAATTTCGACGCTCCCAGGGTGACTGAGCTATCAGTTCAGCATTCACCAAAACTTCTTGAAAATTTAATTGAAAACCGGAAATATTTCATTAGCGATATTGAAGAATCGGATATTTTCAAAAGACCCGATGATCCTTGTCCGGGACTGTCCTGGAACCGGAGAAGGTGGGAGCAGGTTCTGCGGATCAAAAGAAATGACAAAAGCTTTTTTCTGGACAGGGAAAACCTGAAAGCAGAAATGGACAGCTGGAAATGGCCTCTTCATTTTATTGATTTTGAAACTTCAATGCCCGCCCTTCCATTTATCAAAAACTGCCGCCCTTATGAAGGAATAGCATTCCAATACAGCCACCATGTTGTATCAGGAAAAGAGGGGAGAAGTTACAATGTTATACATAAGAGCCAATACATTAATATCGACCGGGGCATAAATCCGAATCTTGAATTCATCCGTGAGCTAATGAGAGACCTTAAAATGGATGAAGGAACGATCTTCAGGTATCACAGGCACGAGAACACCTATCTCCGTTATATCCACAACCAGATTAAAAACGGGCTGTTTGGCGAATTTGAAGATAAGGATGAACTGCTTGATTTCATCGATTCAATAACGGAAAAAATGGAGGGTAAACAAAAAACACGCGGCAGCCGGAACATGGTGGATCAATGGGAGCTTGTTGCCCGCTACTATTATTCTCCTCAAAGCGGCGGCTCCACTTCACTTAAAAAGATCCTGCCTGCAGCAATTCACGATTCTCTTTTTTTGAGGAATAAATACAGCAGGCCGGTTTGCGGGAAATACATGGATGAGGTTACCAGCCTCAATTTTGATTCTCAGACATGGATTGATCCGGAATTTAAAAATGATCCATATAAGAAACTTCCCCCTGTGTTTGATGGATATTCACGGGAAAAGCTGGATGAATTGTTTTCCGATATGGAGGAAGTTGCGGACGGGGGTGCCGCTATGATGGCTTATGCAAAGCTGCAGTTTTCCGACACCCCGGAAGATCAAAGAAATTCAATAAAGGAAGCTTTATACAAATATTGCGAGCTCGACACACTGGCCATGGTGATGTTATGGGAATTCTGGAATGATGAAACCCTATGAGGCTCTATCTCAGTAAAAAATTCGCTAAAATCGGACTATCCACCACCGGAGGAGGTGACTTTAACCCCGATTTTTGCGTCGCATCGCGAATTTTTTTAATCGCACATGCCTTTCGGGCAAAGCCCCGCCAGGACATTACCGCGCCTAAAAGACGCGGGTTTACAAGTTAAACTAAAAACAAGATGCAGCTTAAAAATTGAATGCTTTCAAGTACCTCCACATCAACAGGTTTGAGGCCCTTATCCGGTGCTTATCCGGTGCTTATTCGAACATAATCCTAAGCGCTCGCATATAGGCTAATTCACTTTGAAAATAACTTTACTCGCGTAACCAATCCTACCCTTGTCATTGCAGACCTTCACTCTTCAGGCTGGAAATATGATGAGGATGGCTGGATCCAGAGAAGCACAATTGCTTCCATGCCCTCAGGTTGCCAGGATCTGATTGCATATTTTCAATTAGGATTTCGTATTTACGACGGCAATGACGATCTTTGTCAAGATCTTAACGTGACTTCCGATCTTATGATAATTAAATTATGCGGAGTTGCTCATACCCGAATTTGATGATAATTTTACAGAGCCGCCCGTACCGGAAGTTCTTTGATTTCAGACATTCATTTAAAAAATAGCAAGAGATGGATAAGTTAGCGAAAAAACCGGCTGTTTCGCGCCGGGAATTTATCAGGGCATCAACCCTCGCCGGTGCCGCCTTCACTATCGTGCCGGGTTATGCCGTAAGCGGACTGGGGCATGTGACACCTAGCGATAAACTGAATATTGCCGCGGTAGGTGTTGGCGGTATCGGGTTAAGGAACCTGAATATGATCACCGGCCAGAATATTGTAGCACTTTGCGATGTTGACATGGATTATGCCGCAAAAGCTATCAGTGCATATCCTGATGCCAAAGTATACCAGGATTACAGGGTGATGCTTGAAAAGCAAAAGGATATTGATGCAGTAATGGTCTGTACTCCCGACCACACTCACGCGGTAATAGCCATGGATGCCATGAAGGCAGGAAAACATGTTTATATCGAGAAACCGATTGCCCTGTCGGTTTACGAGACCCGTATGCTCACCGAGGCTGCCCGGAAATACAGGGTTGCAACACAAATGGGGAACCAGGGCAATTCCAGCGAATCGGTCCGCAAAATATGCGAATGGATATGGGACGGAGCCATAGGAGAAATACGAGAGGTTCACGCCTGGACCAACCGCCCCATATGGCCCCAGGGACTTGAACGGCCTGAAGAGAAAATGGAGATTCCCGGTACGCTCGATTGGGATCTGTGGCTTGGGCCTGCCAGATGGCGCCCTTACCATTCGATTTATCATCCATGGAACTGGCGGGGCTGGTGGGATTTTGGAACGGGTGCGCTTGGTGATATGGGATGCCATATCCTTGACCCTGTCTTCCAGGCCATGAAGTTGAAATACCCTGTCAGCATCCAGGGCAGTTCATCGCAGGTAAATACCGAAAGCCCACCCGTGGCTTCACGTATCCGTTATGAATTCCCCGGAAGGGAAAATATGCCCAGGCTGGCCATGCCTCCGGTGACGGTCTTCTGGTATGATGGTGGCCTGCAACCGGACCGCCCGGCAGATCTTGAAGATGGTCAGGGGATGGGAGACTGGAGCGGGGGAGCGTTGTTTATCGGTTCCAAAGGAAAGCTGTCGTGCGGAATTTTCGGGGATAGTTATCATATTTTTCCCAGGGACGTCCGGGAAAATATCACCGACCCTGCCCCCTCTGTCAGAAGGGTTGAAGGCGGCACGGAAGGCCACTGGAACGATTGGGTCAGGGCCTGCAAGGAAAATCCGGATAACCGTGTTGAAGCCAGCTCTAACCTTGAATATGCGGGCCCTTTCAGCGAGAGCGTAGTGATGGGAAATCTTGCTATCCGCCTTCAGGAACTGGATAAAATCCTTCTCTGGGATGGCGAAAACATGCGTATTACCAATCTTTCCGAAAGCGATGAGGTAAGGGTGGTGACAACCGACAGGTTTACCGTAATTAACGGCGATCCGCGATTTGACACCCAGTATGTCACAATTCGGGCGAAAGCCTCGGCAGAGGAATGGATCAAGCCTGTTTACAGGGAGGGCTGGTCATTGTGATCCTTCTGCCGAAAGGCATTTGACCCTGGGAAATATGAATTTGTTTAACCGCAGGAATCATCATAAATTGACTAACGGGGTTTGACATTATGAAGAATTTTGAAATAAACAAATACATAATGGCTGCGGCTGCTATATTATTGCTTTGGACAGCCACAACCTTAATATTTGCCTCACCGGCATTTTCAGCCTCTAATAATACAGAGGCCGGAAGTCCTATCCGGCCTGTTTACCTTGTTGAGGTTGAAGGAGTAATTACCACCGGCCAGAAAAATTTTATCGGGCGGCAGTTTGAAAATGCCGTGGATACCGGATCACAACTGTTGATAATCAGAATAAACACTCCCGGCGGTCTGGTTGACGCCACTATGAAAATCAACGAACTGATTTTAAATGTTCCAATACCCGTAGCCGTCCTTGTTGCTCCGTCAGGAGCAATTGCCGGATCGGCAGGTACTTTTATATTAATGGCTTCCGACATTGCAGCTATGGCTCCGGGTACCACGATAGGTGCTGCCCAACCCGTTGCTATGTCACCTGGGGGCGCCGAGGAGGCAGGCGATAAAACCGTCACATTTTATGCCTCTTACATGCGTAATACAGCCGAAGAACAGG
Organism: Bacteroidales bacterium; assembly: GCA_007123885.1. Taxonomy (GTDB): domain Bacteria; phylum Bacteroidota; class Bacteroidia; order Bacteroidales; family PUMT01; genus PXAP01. The sequence goes on from SLGC01000270.1 coordinate 11,302, forward strand.
GCAGGCCGGGAGATATTGCCGAAAGATTTGTTACTGAGAACCTATCCCTTGGCTCGGGGGAAGCACTGGAAAAAGGCATGATAGAATACCTGGCCGGCAATGTACATGAACTATTGAATGAAATTGACGGCAAGGAAATTGAAAAGCTGGGTGAAATCCACAAATTTAATACTGCTGACGCACCCATCGTGCAGGGTGAAATGACTACCGCGGAAAGGCTTCAGGACTGGCTCGGTAATCCACAGATAGCTTTCCTGATCCTGATGGCAGGCTTTCTTGGCATTTACCTGGGTTTAAGTGCTCCGGGGACCATAGTTCCCGAAGTAGGTGGATTGATCCTCCTGATCATGGGAATATACGGGATCGGCTTGTTTGATGTAAATACTACCGGCATTATTCTGTTGCTGGTGGGTCTTGGCTTGATCATGGCAGAGATTTTTACTTCAGGCTTCGGAGTACTTGGAGTAGGAGGAGCAGTCGCGTTGGCCATAGGTGCGATAATGCTGCCTGTTGAACCATTGATGACATCTGACTGGTACC
>SLGC01000396.1 GCA_007123885.1 Bacteroidales bacterium
AAAGCAGCGCTAAATAAACACAAACATTATGCCAAAAAATTAACTTTCTGCAAAATATAGATCAGCTTTTCAAATTTGCCATTTTATTGCCTTTGCGATAAAACATCCTCAAAAAAGCGAGGCACAACTATGTAACAAATCTCATGCCAACTAATGACTTTTTTAAGGTGAGCGCAAAAGTAAAAACAATTTCTATATCCCCAAAAGAAAAATCACGGTTATCCATTCACCGCAAACAAAAACCGTTATACGGGTGGTTCGCAACTTCTGCATGCCGGCTCTTTGATCCACTGGCCGGGTGGGAGAATAATTTACAGTAGCGGGGGACAGGGAACCTGTGCCTAAGCGTTTGAACATATGCAATTGACCCTCAGGTCTGACTCGCCATGCCAAAACCCATTCTGCCGGGTGAGATGATGAAAGAGTTGTATTCATGGGGAATATTATTGAAAATAGGTCACTGATGAATCAATTTATTTATAATATTGTAATATATTCGTCACTCAGGTAAATAAAACGTTCAAGTGAGCAAAAGTCTGATTATTATACCAACTTATAATGAAATCGACAACATTGAAAGGTTGATACGGGCCATTTTCTCGCTTGAAAATACATTTCATATTCTTGTTGTAGATGATAACTCTCCCGATGGAACTGCTGATAAAGTCAAAATGCTCGGGAGAGAATTCCCGGGCAAACTCCATCTTTTGAAAAGAGAGGGTAAACTTGGACTGGGGACTGCATATATCGAGGGATTCTACTGGGCAATGGAAAGAGATTATGACTATGTGTTTGAAATGGATGCCGATTTTTCACATGATCCTGCCGATTTGCCAAGGCTTCTTGATGCATGTGAAAACAAAGGAGCAGACCTTGCAATCGGATCAAGATATGTTTCTGGGGTTAACGTGGTCAACTGGCCCCTGGGCCGTATATTAATGTCTTATTTCGCTTCAGCATATGTCCGGTTTGTCACCGGCATGAACATAAAAGATACAACTGCAGGGTACAAATGTTACAAAATGGAAGTACTGAGATCAATAGACCTTGAAAAGGTAAAATTTAGAGGATACGCCTTCCAGATCGAGATGAAGTTTAGAGTCTGGAAACTCGGTTATAATATCACAGAGATACCTATAATTTTTACCGAACGAAAACAGGGCACATCCAAAATGTCGGGAGGTATATTCAATGAGGCTTTATGGGGAGTTATAATAATGAAGTTTAATAGTTACTTCGAGAAAAATCATTTTCCCGGTACAAATAGATGAATGGTACATGAGAACACGGATGAAAACGCAAATTCATTGAATCATGCAGGCTATTTTGATAAAAAATGCAACTATTGTAAATGAGGGAAAAACCGTAAAAGGAAATGTACTTTGCGATAAAGGCCGGATAAAAAAGATTTTCAGTGAAGAAATACCCGGACCGGCAGAAGAATATTCTCCCACGGTTATTGAAGCTGAAGGCAGGATACTGATGCCGGGACTGATTGACGATCAGGTGCATTTCAGGGAACCGGGCCTCACGCATAAAGGTGATATCTATACCGAATCAAGGGCTGCAGTTGCCGGTGGGATAACTTCCTACATGGAAATGCCAAACACCAGTCCCCCGGCAACCACCAGAAACCTTGTGGATGAAAAATTCCGGATCGCTTCCGGATCATCTTTTGCCAATTATTCTTTTTATATCGGGGCTACCAATGATAATCTGGCTGAACTGCTGGATGCCGACACCGGAAAAATCTGCGGCGTCAAGATATTTATGGGTTCTTCAACAGGAAATATGCTGGTCGATAGTGAGAAAGCCCTGCGGTCTGTATTTTCCCATATAAAGATCCCCGTGGCAGTGCATTGTGAAGATGAAACCATTATACGTGAGAACATCCGTTCTTTCACCAAAAAATACGGGGAAGACATTCCCGTATCAATGCACCCGGCAATAAGAAGCGCCGGGGCCTGTCTGAGATCATCCTCCCGGGCCGTCAAACTGGCCAGGGAATATGGCACCAGGCTGCATGTGCTGCATGTGAGTACAGAGAATGAACTTAAATTGTTTGATTCACTGACACCGATTGAAAGAAAAAGTATTACGGCAGAGGTTTGCATCCATCATCTCTGGTTTGACAGTGATGATTATGCCAGACTGGGAAACAGGATCAAATGGAATCCGGCCATAAAAACGGCGAAAGATAAGGAGGCATTGATAGAAGCAGTAAACAGCGGCCGGATTGATGTTATTGCAACCGATCATGCCCCCCATACTGAACAGGAAAAATCTGAAAAGTACCTGAAGGCGCCTTCCGGCGGACCAATGGTACAACATGCACTGGCAGCCATGATGGAACTGGCGGCAAGAGGAAAGATCAGCCTGGAAAAAATTGTTGAAAAAATGTGTCATGCACCTGCAATAATATATAAGATAAATAAGCGGGGTTTCATAAGGGAAGGATACTGGGCCGATCTTGTGCTGGTTGATCCTGGTTCTGCATGGACCGTCAGCAGGGATAATCTTTTATATAAATGCCGGTGGTCACCAATGGAGGGTCAGGTCTTTGGCTCCAGGGTGACTCATACCATTGTCAACGGGAACCTGGTTTTTGATAACGGATCAATTGAGCCGCAGCCCAAAGGTATTCAGCTGGCATTTGACAGATGATGATAAGTTATTATTATCTACCAGTCCATAAGGTCAATTACTTAATTAAATTTTAACTCATGGAAAGTAAATCCGTCTTTTTCCTGACCATTTTCAGCATTTTTATTTTGTTTGGCTGCAGCGGTAACCCGGAACAAAAAGAAGCCCTGGTACCAAGGGCGGAAACCAGCGGGTTAACTATTGCCGATACCGTGATATATGATGTAGTTGTAAAAAATCCCCAGGCCGAAGATACCTGGACAGAAGACTGTTTGAGAAACCTTGACAGGGAAAAACTTGTTGATATAATATTTGACGCAGTATACCGGCATGAGCTTTTACCATATGATTATATATCACATGAGTTGATGTCTGTTAAAGATATCAGGGACCTTGAAAATGATCCCGAATTCAGCAGAAAAAACATAGGGAAGATCCAGTTTTCAGAAGAATGGTATTTTGATACCGATAATCTGAGAATGGAAAAGCGGGTGAATTCCCTGTCACTTGGTTATGAGGTTTTTGACCTGTCGGGAAACCTCAGGGGATATAAACCCGCTTTCATGGTCAGACTAAATTAAATACTGCAGTAATAATTAATAATATGATCTTATGAGCATTAAAGACGAAAAGAGCCTCGTTAAAGAAACACTACGGGATGTAGTCTCAAAAATGGTAGTGGCTGCAAGGACCGCTCCAAAGGCAAGGGGAACGGATACATTTGAGATCAGGGTGGCGGAAGGAGAATCAATACGAAAGCTCGCGGAAAGAATGGTTGAAATTGCCGACGAATATGATGTGCCTTTCTTTAAAAGGGATGCTGCCAATATCCTTGATTCATCGTTTGTTTTTCTTATCGGAACTACCATAAGAGCAATTGGCCTGAAAAAATGCAGCATGTGCGGTTTTTCCGGATGTGAAGAAAAGAAAAGGCATCCTGATGTTCCATGTGTTTTCAATACCGGCGATCTTGGAATAGCAATGGGTTCGGCAGCAGCAGTATGCATGGATCACCGGGTTGACAACAGGATTATGTACACTGTTGGACAAGCTGCAATGGAGCTTGGTTTTTTTGAAACAGATGTGCGAATTGCACACGGGATCCCGGTATCGGCAACTTCTAAAAATCCTTTTTTCGATAGATAATACAAATCATGATGGAACCAAATCCGGAAAAACTAAAGGTCCTGTTTATAGATTCTATCCATCCGATGCTTTTCGAGATGCTTTGCAATGCAGGTATGGAATGTGATTACCGGCCTGAAATCACTTTTAAAACGGCCTTAAAGATAATCGAACGGTATGATGGCATAATAATCCGCAGCAAGTTCCCTCTTCAACGCGAATTTCTTTCAAAGGCATCCAGATTGAAATTCATAGGGAGAGTTGGTGCCGGACTTGAGAATATAGATGTTGAGTTTGCCGGTTCAAAAAAAATAACATGCTTCAATGCGCCGGAAGGACACAGCATTTCAACCGGCGAACATGCAGTGGGCATGCTTCTTGCCCTTGTCAACAACATCTGCAAGGCAAATAACGAGGTAAAAAACGGCCAGTGGTTCAGGGAAGTGAACAGGGGAATGGAGATAATGGGAAAAGTGGTCGGTATCATAGGCTATGGCAATACAGGGAAAACTTTTGCCAGATGCCTTTCAGGATTCAATGCCAGGATAATTGCATGGGACAAGTATAAAACAGGCTACTCTGACTCTTATGTGACAGAATCATCTATGGATGAACTTTTTAAAAACTGCGATATACTAAGTCTTAATCTGCCCCTGACTGAAGAAACCCGGTACCTGGTAAATGATGATTTCCTGAGCCGTTTCCGGAAAGATATATATATTGTCAATATTTCAAGAGGGCAGATCATAAATACTTCCGACCTGGTCAAAAACCTGAGGAAGGGCAAGGTCAGGGGAGCCGCCCTTGATGTACTGGAATATGAAAAATCAAATTTTGAAGAGCTCCACAGAAGAAATATCCCGGATGACTATATCTTCCTGCTTGAACATCCAAAGGTCATTCTTACGCCCCATATCGCGGGATGGACCCATGAATCAAATAAAAAACTGGCCGAGGTTATGGCGACCAAGATCATAAAATCCTTTGTGAAAACTACCTGACAATAAACATGGCCGTGCTGCGGCTGCGTTGTTCAACAAGCACCTGCCTGCCTTTTATATATCTTGATATTATTTCAGGTGTATAATGCCTTATTGTTATTAGTTCAAGGTTTTCATTATAGAGAACCCTGAAATCGGTTTTTAATTCATCCACCATTTTTCTTACCGGAAGCCCCTTGTTATCAAGGCATATTGTAAAGCTGATGGCTGAATGCTGGATAAGGTTGACCTTTAACCTGTATTTAAAAAAAAGGGTGAATATCCTGCTTAAGTAATCTTCCGTCACAAATGAAAAATCTCCTGGAGTGAGCGACAGCAGTATCTGTCCTGTTTTCACTATCAATACGGGCTTGATTTTTACCGGGTAACCGGTATTGTGTATTACCGTTCCGGGTTCCCGGGGGTTTGCAAACGATTTGACGTATAATGGGATGTCCTTATTTTGCAAAGGCTTTATGGTTTTTGGATGGATTACCTTTGCTCCGTAAAATGACAGTTCAATAGCCTCCTGGTATGATATTTCATCCAGCTTTTCAGCTTCCGGGAAAAACAAGGGATCGGCAGTCATTATTCCCGGTACATCTTTCCATACGACAAGTATTTCCGCATCAATAATGCTGGCAATAACTGCAGCGCTGTAATCTGATCCCTCCCGCCCCAGGGTGGTTGTAAATCCATCACCGGTACCCCCGATAAACCCCTGGGTCAGCCATATACGGCGTCCGCCTGCCGGAGCAATGAGGTGTCTTAACTGTGTCCGGCTTTCAGTGAAGTCTACATTCCCCTCGCGAAATGAATTATCGGTTATCATCCATTTCCTTGCATCGAGCCAGATGTTTTTAATGTTCTGACTGTTGAGAAAGGAACTAACTATTTTTGAAGAAAAGAGCTCTCCGGTGCTGACCAGCTGATCATATTCAAAATCATAATCGGGCGATGGCATAGCTTTGAGTTTCGCAGTTATATTTCCTGCCATTTTTTCAATTTCGGCAAATAATAAGGAGCCGGAAGCAGAAAAACGCAGATCCTTCATAATTTTATAGTGATACATCTTCAACTCTTCCAATGCAGTGAATCTTTCATTGCTGCCTTCATACCAGAGGCCCAGGATTTTTTCAAGAGTATTGGTAGTTTTTCCGAAAGCTGAAACCACGATTACCAGATCGTCAGCAATTTCCGAAATTATACCGGCAAGTTCATTTATTGATGATGCAGAATTTAACGAGGCTCCTCCAAACTTGTAAACGATCATAAAAAAGAGTTTTAGGACAGGTGCAAAGATAACCAACCTTATTTCGCATGCATGATATTATATGAACTTTCTGTCTTATGTTCAGAAGTGTTCAGGGGGTGTTCAGGGATATCAAACTCATTTTTAAACCCAAAATAACTAATTTTGCATATCACATCAGCAAATACATATTACAGAAATACAGATCAAGGTGCCGGACATACTGAAACAACTATATAATCATCACCCCAATGCCTCAAAGCTTTCAGGCATGGAAGAAACCGCCAGAACCGTCAGGGGCCATCTCAGGGGGGCTGCCGGAAGCTCTGCATCAATGTTTGCTGCCACCATCGCAAATGAAAAGGATACCGACCATCTTTTTATCTTAAATGATAAGGAAGAGGCTGCATATTTCTTCAACGACCTGGAGAGTTTCTGTCCCGGAAGGGAAATATTTTTTTTCCCTTTATCATACAGGCGCTCCATCCGTGAAGGCCAGAAGGATCCTGCAGGAATGATCCAGCGTACCGGATTTATGGACAGACTTTCGGATAGCCGGCCACCGGTTATGGTAGTAACTTATCCGGAAGCGCTTGCCGAAAAAATTATTCCTGCTTCGGGATTTAAAAAACTGAAGCTGCAGCTCATAAGGGGCGAGTCTGTTTCCAGGGATTTTCTGGTTGAAATATTGAACGAATACCAGTTCAGGGAAAAGGATTTTGTATATGAACCCGGTGATTTTGCCATTCGCGGAAGTATAGTCGATGTCTTTTCATATTCCTGCGATCATCCCTACCGGATTGATTTCTTTGGCAATGAAGTTGAATCAATCAGGATCTTTGACATAGAAAGCCAGCTGTCTGAGCGGCAACTCGAATCTGTCTCGATCATTCCAAATATTCAGGAACCTGATACTTTTTATCATGGAGAAGAATATGAACAAACATCCATAATTTCTCATCTGGATGAGAAAACAATCATATGGACCCGTGATCTGCAGTTCATCCTGTCAAGATCGGATGAGATTTACAGTGAATGCAGGACAGCAGAAAGTGTAAAAGAGACAGCGATGCCCTGTGCCGGAAATGAAATACTTGATGCGATACAGCCTTTCCATCTGATGGAATTCGGTCAGTCTGCCTTTTTCAAAGACAACACCATCCTGGCATTTAATACAAGTCCCCAACCCGCATTTAACAAGAATTTTGAGCTGCTGGCCGGAAAACTTGCATCAAATAAAGAGAATGGTTATATAAATTATATTTTTTCAGAAAGCGAAAAACAGCTTGAAAGACTAAGGGATATCTTCAGGGATATAGCTGGCGATGAACTTTTTAATCCTGTCCTTGCCGGAATGCACAGGGGCTTTACCGATCATGACCTCAGGATTTCCTGCTATACGGATCACCAGATATTTGAAAGATATCACAAGTACAGGCTGCGTGAGGGATTCAAACAGAAAGAGACTGTTTCGGTCAAAACGCTTCAGGAATTGAAACCGGGCGATTATGTTGTACATATAGACCATGGTATAGGGATCTTTGGCGGTCTTGAAAAAATTGACGTTCACGGTAAAACCCAGGAAACCCTGAAACTGGTGTATAAAGATGGTGATACGCTTTATGTCAGTATTCATTCACTACACCGTATTTCAAAATATAAAGGGCCTGAAGGAGTACCCCCGAAAATCTATAAGCTCGGAAGCGGGGCATGGCAGAAACTTAAGGACAGGACTAAAGCCAAGGTAAAGGATATTGCGCGCGAACTGATAGCCCTTTATGCCAAAAGAAGGATGGAACAGGGATTCCGTTTCTCCGAAGATTCCTACCTGCAAAGGGAGCTGGAAGCATCATTTATTTATGAAGATACTCCCGATCAGTTAAAAGCAACCGACATGGTAAAGGATCAGATGGAATCTCCGGTGCCCATGGATGTCCTGGTTTGTGGTGATGTAGGTTTCGGGAAGACCGAGGTTGCAATCAGGGCCTCATTCAAGGCAGTAGGTGATAATAAACAGGTTGCCATACTCGTCCCCACAACTATCCTGGCCTTGCAGCACTACAACACTTTCAGCGAAAGATTAAAGGATTTTCCCTGTACGGTCGATCACCTGAGCAGGCTGAGACCGCCGGCCAGGCAAAAGGAGATCCTCGCGAAACTGGCTGAAGGTAAAATCGATATAATAATAGGCACGCACCGAATTATTGGGAAGGATGTGAGATTCAAGGATATGGGACTTCTCATCATTGACGAGGAACAAAAATTCGGAGTAAGTGTTAAGGAGAAGCTTAAAAAACTCCGGTCAAATGTTGATACCCTTACCCTGACAGCAACACCTATTCCCCGGACCCTCCAGTTTTCACTTATGGGGGCCAGGGATCTGGCCGTGATCAATACGCCGCCCCCTAACAGGTACCCGATAATAACAGAGCTGCACCAGTTCAACACCGACATAATTCGTGAAGCTGTTATATATGAAGTACAGCGCGGGGGACAGGTCTTCTTCATACATAACAGGGTTCAGAATATATCGGAAATAGAGGCCATGGTACAGAAAGTTTGTCCGGGAGTAACTACCGTGGCGGCCCATGGACAAATGGAGGCCCGCAAACTTGAAAATATAATGCTTGGATTCATTTCAGGAAAATATGATGTCCTGATAGCAACAACCATTATAGAATCCGGGCTTGACATACCCAACGCCAATACAATTATTATCAATAATGCCCATCATTTCGGGCTCAGTGACCTGCATCAGCTAAGAGGCAGGGTTGGCAGGTCAAACAAAAAAGCCTTCTGCTATCTTCTTGCTCCTCCCTCCCAGGCGCTGACCAGGGAAGCGCGGCAGCGGCTCAGGGCTATAGAAGAGTTTTCCGACCTGGGAAGCGGGTTCAGCATCGCGATGCAGGATCTTGACATAAGAGGAGCCGGAAACCTCCTGGGAAGGGAACAAAGCGGATTTATAGCCGACATTGGATTTGAAACCTACCATAAAATACTGGATGAAGCGGTAAAGGAACTGCGGGAAACCGAATTCAGCCATGCTTTTGCCGACAAACCGGCAGGAAGGACTTCCGGCAGCCGGTTTATTGACGATTGCCAGGTAGATACTGATATGGAGCTTCTTTTCCCGGAGGAATACATCCCTGGTAATGCCGAACGGATCAGGCTGTACAGGATACTTGACAATACCATATCAGAGGAGTCATTAAAAAGATTTGAGGAAGGTCTGGTTGACCGTTTTGGTCCGCTTCCAGCTCAATCCGCCGAACTTCTAAACGTGGTCAGGTTGCGCCGGACCGCTGTAAGCCTGGGATTTGAAAAAATAATACTGAGGAACGGTAAAATGCTGGCCCATTTTATTTCCAACCAGATGTCACCATATTACCAGTCACCTGTATTTGCAGGAATTCTTAACTATATCCAGCATCAGGGGAACATGAAAATGAAGGAACAAAAGCAGCGGCTTACCCTGAATGTGCCCGGAGTGGACTCGGTGAAAAAGGCCCTGGCAATTCTGGAAGATACAGCTTCGAATGTTTTGAATGGCGGCCGATCAGATTGGGACCGGTGATTTCGGCTGACTGCAGTTAAAAGATGCCCTGAACCGGCTCCGGGCAATATCTTGCCCGGGCACGATTTATGCTTCAAAGACGAAAAACGGAACGGCATAATGCCGTTCCGGGTAAGGGTACTTTTTAGCGGAAAGTATACCTGATTGATAATGCGACGGTATCCCCCCACCAGTTGGTGGCTCCGAGAATGTTAAATGCGGGCTTCCAGTCAAGTGATGCCGAAAAGGGAATTTCATCGAATGTATATTCGACTCCAATTATCAGGTCCAGTCCGAAAATACTGGTTGCCTCGCGATGTCCCGGAACCCTTCCTGTTTCCCAGAACCCTATATGGGCTCCTCCCCCTACAAACCATTCAAGATTATTCACATCAGGAAACCCCCTTTGGTATTCATATAATCCGGTCACAACAAATCCGTTCCACCTGGTGGCAAGTATACCTTCAAATGCACGCCCCTCAGCCATAAAGTGCTTGACCGTCAGTCCACTGAACCAGCCAGCCCTCGCTCCGACACCGGTATTGTATAACTGTCCGTAAGTGGTCAAGCCACCGGCAGTTAAAAGGAGAATAATAGATAAAAACATAAACCGTTTCTTCATAATAAATAATTTTAAAAGGTTAAAATCCGGTAACCGGAATAAACGAAGATCAAAATTACAAAAAAACAGGCATATTTGAGTAATTTTGAACGATCATTCTTAAACAAAGTCATTTTGATGAAACCCTCATCAATCTTCAGCAGACAAAATAAGATGAATGTCACATCGGCCTTATTATTATAAATCAATTTATTTAACAATATGTAACAATTTCATAATACGGTTACTCGGTTTTCCGATCCATGGATCATCCATGCTTTATTCATTTTATTTAGTGTGCCGCGGCACATGGATGATCTTTGGTTCAAAACGCTAAATATCCGGATCGTGAGTTAATAACTCACTGTTAAAAAATTTTCTAACCATACCTTATACGAATTGAATCTGTGTATTGATATAGGTAATTCAATGGTCAAAACAGCCCTTTTCTCCGGCCGGGATATTGTCATTAAAAAAAATCTTGCTGGACTTGAAAAGGATTTGATTAACAGGATAAAAACCGGGTACCCCCGGGTTCAAAATGTCATTTTATGTTCTGTTAAACCTGATGATCCGCTGCTTGTCGATATGCTCAGGCAATGTTTCGGTTATGTTCTCATACTTGATGAAAACACTCCGGTTCCCGTTAAAAATATGTATCAGACTCCGGGAACTTTAGGAAAAGACAGGCTGGCAGGAGTTGTTGGAGCTAACAATATTTATCCGGACAGAAACGTTCTGATTATCGATGCCGGTACCGCAATTACTTATGATGTGGTGGACGATCAAAACCGGTATATTGGGGGCAATATTTCGCCCGGACTTACCATGCGGTTCCGGGCACTCCATGATTTTACCGGAAGGCTGCCTCTGGTTGAACCAAAAACAGAAGTGCCGTTTCTGGCAGGAAACACAGAGGATGCTATTGCTGGCGGAGTTCAGAATGGAATAGTTTTTGAAATGGATTCCTGCATTACACTTTTTAAAAAGAAGTTCAAGGATTTAATTATTATTTTTACCGGCGGAGATGCTGAATTTTTTGATAAGAAACTAAAAAGCACCATCTTTGTGGACCCGGATTTAATCTTAAGGGGCTTAAACAGAATTCTAATATACAATGTTGAGAACAAGTAAATTTATCCTGCTCATATTTTCTGCTTGCTTATTGCTGACTGATATTCAGGCACAAAACAATACATATTCTCCTTATTCAAGATTTGGAATAGGTGAAATTGCAAACAATGTGTTTGCCCGTAACCAGGCAATGGGCGGGATCAGTTACGGACTGCGCGATCGAAATCACCTCAATTATCTGAATCCTGCTGCTAATGCCGCGCAGGATACCTTGTCCTTCATTTTCTCCACCGGCATAACAGGAAATTCAACACGCATGGAAGGCAGTGAGGGAGTGCATAATGTAAATAATATCACACTAAGCCACCTGGCTCTTGGTTTTCCGGTAAGCCGCTGGTGGAAAGCGAATTTCGGACTGGTACCTTACAGCCGGATGGGATATAGCATCCTGGATGTCGACCTGGCCACTGAATCGGAACATTTTTATGAAGGTTCCGGGGGCATAAACCAGTTTTTTTTCGGAAATGCCCTGAATTTAACAAGGAACCTTTCCGCAGGTGTGAATATATCCTATCTCTTCGGTTCACTTAACCAGACAAGAAGGCTTGAGTTTCCGATGACGGAAAACAGGGCGGCTGTGAACAGTAAATCACAGGCAGTGGTAGGCGATTTCCATTTAAGATACGGACTGCAATATTCAAACCGTATCGGGAATAATTACAGTTTTACCCTCGGAGTGATCTATGAAAATAAAACTCCTTTAAATACTGAACATGACTGGCTGATAATAAACGAACTCAGAACCGCTTCCGGCCAGACCAGGGACACAATACAGCACCTAAGGGGAGCAATGAGCCAGATTGAGCTCCCTTCCAGTATTGGTATTGGCGCATCTTTCGCAAGAAACAACAGGTTTCTTCTGGGCGCCGACTATTCAATCCAGAACTGGGAAGAGACCAGCTTCCTGGAACAGGACCATTTTTCTCTTGTCAACAGTTCGACGCTTAACGTAGGGGCACAATTTATTCCCAACCATACTGATTATCGCAATTACCTGAACCGTATCCAGTACCGGCTGGGATTTCATTATACCAATTCTTACCTGCAGTTAAGAGGCCACCAGATGACCGATTACGGAATATCGTTTGGCTTCGGCCTACCCTATGCAAATACCAATACGAGTTTCAACTTCTCAGTAGATATTGGGCGCCGGGGCACAACTAATTTTAACCTGATCAGGGAGAATTACGTAATGTTCAATTTCAGCCTTTCACTCTATGACTATTGGTTCTTCCAGAGAAGATACGATTAATTAATGGAGCCTTCTTTGACAATAATTTTCTGACCGGTCAATTAACAGGTGAATCTGAAAGAAAGGATACTGTCAACAAAAATGATGATCTCGAATAAATATCCAGGGTTTAAAGCATCTGCCAAATTTTACGGCTGCTTGTGGCTCCTGGCTGTATTCCTGCTGATTACTTCGTGTGAGAATGATATTGAAGTGATACAGGCGTTTGGCGAGGATGCCATCATGCCGGATCAGTCTATGACCAATGCCGCGATCGAGTATACAGATTCTGCAAGACTCCAGCTCAGGATCACCGCTGCTGAGATCCATTATTATTCCACTGCTGAAAATTATACTGAATTTCCTTCCGGAGTATTTGCGCAATTCTTTGACAGGGAAGGCAATGTGGAATCACAGCTGAATGCAAGATATGCAATAAACTTTCCCGACAAGGAACTCTGGGAGGCAAGGGACAGTGTGGTCGTTATTAACAATAAAGGGGAAGTACTGAATACCGAACAGCTTTTCTGGGATGAAAAAAACCAGTTGATCTATTCAAACAGTTATGTTGAGATTACCAGGCCAAATGAGAAAATAATGGGAGAAGGTTTCGAAGCAGATGAAACTTTTTCGAGCTGGAAAATTAAGAGGATTTCAGGAACAATATGGATCCCGGATGAAGACGATCCCCAGGAATCTCATTCAGATAATTGACCTGTCCATGGGCTATTTATTATATTTTGACCGTTAATGAACAGCAGACATTTCCATGTTCTTGAAATAGTATGGCTGCTCCTGGCCCTGCTGGGCCTTCTGGCCGGGATCTATAACTGGTTCAGGTCCGGTCCCGGAGAAAGTGTAATGTTTTTCATAATAGCAGCTTTGGCTTTTATGATGTATTTTTTTCGCAGGAATCTGCGGAAATCAAAAAAGTCCTGATCTATAATGAGCCCTTTAGTCATCATCCTTGTAAGCTTATTGTTTTCTGCCTTTTTTTCAGGCATGGAAATAGCATTTATTTCAGCCAATAAACTAAGACTCGAGCTGGAAAAAAAGCAGGGAACATTTGCCTCAGGTATGACCTCGGTTTTTGCAAGAAACCCTGGCCAGTATATTGCCACAATGCTGGTAGGAAACAATATCGCACTCGTTGTCTATGGAATTACCATGGCTCTCATACTTGAACCCCAGATCAGGATTTTCACCGATTCTGAAATTGCCGTGTTCATAATACAAACAGTCATTGCCACCATGCTGATCCTGGTTACTGCCGAGTTTATACCAAAGGCAATCTTCAGGAGGAAACCGAACATGATACTGAATGCCCTTTCCCTGCCGGTAATGATCTTTTATGTACTTCTTTATCCGGTCAGCAGGAGCATAATATGGATCGGCAATTCCCTGATGAAGTACGTGTTCAGGACCGATGTTTCAAAAGACAATAATAAAAATGTATTCGGGAAAATAGACCTTGACCATTTTGTAAGGGAAAGTCAGCATGAATACCGGGAGGAGGACAACCTGAAACATGATATAAAGATATTTCAAAATGCCCTGGATTTCTCCACAACAAAAATCAGGGAATGCATGGTCCCAAGACCTGAGATATCAGCTTTTGAAATTGATACTCCAATTGATGAAATAAAACAGGCTTTTATCGAAACAGGATACGCCAGGATCCTTATCTACAAAAAATCAATCGACAATATAATCGGATATATAAATTCAAAAGACTTTTTCAAGGATCCCCCGGATGTAAGATCAATGCTCAACAGGATCATCATTGTGCCTGAAACACTGGTAGCCCATAAACTGCTGAGTCTCTTTATCAAGGAAAAGAAAAGCGTGGCAGTTGTGGTTGATGAATTCGGCGGGACAGCCGGTATGGTGACAATAGAAGATATTATGGAAGAGATTTTCGGCGAAATAGAGGATGAACATGATACTGTCGATCTGGAGGAAAAACAGATATCGGAAAATGAATTTATCTTTTCCGGCCGGCAGGAAATAGACTATCTGAATGACAGGTACAATCTCGGCATTCCCAAAGAGGATGATTATGAGACGCTGGCCGGGTTTATAATTTACCACCATGAAAGTATTCCCAAGGCAAACCAGAAAGTCAAAATAGATCCCTTTCTGTTTGAGATCATAAAGATGAGCAAGACAAGGATCGAGCTTGTCAATATGAAAACAGACCGCGACCGGAACTAACCGGATAATAATATGTTGATCTTTGTCCCTTTAACCGGGAAAAGTTTCAACAACACTTGCGCACCTAATAATATAGTTGTAAATTTATACAATAATAAATAATCATAAAACGTATTCTCTACAAAATTAACACGGTTACAGGAATTTGCTTTGGCATAGCTTTTGATAAAGCATAAGAAAAGTGAAGTAACTACAAATCAGAATATTTCTAAATAACCGGATACACGCGTTTTTTAAAGATAGTTTTTATATTTGTCGGGATTTCCGGAAAGTTGAATTCAATTTATATCAAAATGAAAAGTCTAATGATAAAAGTATTTTTTGCATTGTTCATTATAATGTTTGCACATACGGATGTTTTTGGACAGGGCGGACGGTTTGCGTCACCGGAAGACAGCATTCAATGCATAAGAAATTATGCAATGTATTCCGACAGGTACAGGGCGAATAATTTTGAGGACGCATACCCCTTGTGGAAAGAAGTATATAATACATGTCCAGAATTTCATCTTAATTTATATATTCATGGCAATGTTATTTTTCGGCACATGATTGAGAATGCCGGTAGTGAAGAGGAGAAAAGTGCCTTGCTGGAGGAAGCGATGGAGATGTTTGACAACCGTATTGAATACTTTGGCGATGAAGCGAATGTGCTTGTAATGAAAGGATCTTTCTGGTTCAGGTTCAATCCCAATCCCCATGAAGCGGAAACCGGCTACGAAGCCCTCAAAAGCGCACTGGATATGACTGAAGACAACCCCAGTCCGGTTGCGGTTT
Source organism: Bacteroidales bacterium (assembly GCA_007123885.1). Lineage (GTDB taxonomy): Bacteria > Bacteroidota > Bacteroidia > Bacteroidales > PUMT01 > PXAP01. The sequence continues at coordinate 15,511 of SLGC01000396.1, forward strand.
TATTATATATGAATGTAACAGTTGGTAAATTCCATGCCGGACTGGTTGACAATGAATATGTGATAGAGACTTACTCCTATCTTGTCGATATTACTGACAATGCTATTGAAAACAACACGAATAATCAACTCGCACAGGTACGCGAGGGGGTTGAGGATCTTTTCAAGGGCAGCGGTGCAGCCGATTGTGATGCGCTGATAAGGATCTACGGGGAAAGGATAGAAAATGCACCCGGTGATGTAGATTTGCTTCAGGATGTATATGAAATGTTATCGGGAGCCCGTTGTACCGATTCCGATCTGTTCCTGGATATTACAGAAAAGCTTCATGATCATGACCCGGATGCAGGCACAGCAATGAACCTGGCCGCCATGTACAGGGCGCGTAATGATATGGATAATGTGGAAAAATACCTCCTCCAGGCCATCGAGCTTGAGGATAACCCTACAGAACGCGCCAACTACTACCTGGAGCTGGCATTTATAACAAACCAGGTCAGAAACAACAGGCAGCTTTCACGACAGTATGCCCGCCAGGCACTTGAAGATAATCCTAACCTGGGTCGTGCCCATATGCATATCGGCAGTCTGTATGCTTCTGAGACAAACTGTTTTGCCGGTGATGAGGAAGCTGCCTTTAAAAACCTGACAGTATTCTGGGTTGCAGTAGACAGGTTCAATGAGGCAAAACGTGTGGATCCTTCTCTTGCCGCCGAGGCAAACCGTATGATTGAAACATATTCCGTTTACTTTCCCGATATGGAATCCATATTCTTTCATGGGTATTCCGAAGGTCAATCTTACACTGTTGGCTGCTGGATAAACGAAACAACACGAATAAGAGCAAGAAAACAATAAACTTTATACAGGGGCTGTTATTAAAATACAGCCCCTTTTTAATCCTCCGGTTCCGGGTAAATTCATCTGCCCGTGAATTTTGATTATTTAAAATAATATCTTTGCATATCAAAAATCTGGAAATTAAATTCGATATATTTAAATGGCTACACTAGAGAAAATAAGAAACCGGGCAGGAGTACTGGTAGCAGTCGTTATTGGCTTGGCCCTCTTTGCATTTATTCTGGGAGATATCCTTGGGTCAGGACCTTCCCTTTTTACCAACTCGCAGTTTGAAATTGCGGAAATTGCGGGTAAATCTGTTTCATTCGAGAAGTTCCAGCAGAGGGTTGAGGAAATGACGGAAGTGCATATGCAAAATACAGGAACAACTGCCCTGGACGCTGAAACACATGAACAAATACGCGAACAGGCATGGCAGCAACTTCTTAGGGAAATAATCTTCGAACAACAATATGAGAGGCTTGGAATTGATATAAGTCCTGAAGAAATGCTTGATATGGTCCAGGGAGCTAATATCCATCCATATGTGAGGCAGCTTTTTACCGATCCTTCGACCGGTATATTCAACCAGGAAGCCGTAGTTCAGTTTCTCAGGTCAATGAGGGATGATCCTTCCGGGCAGCAAAGAGCCTGGTGGCTTTATATTGAAAATGAAATAGCCAGGGAAAGGAAACAGGCCAAATACAATAATCTTCTGGGTAAAGGCTTGTATGTTACCTCGCTTCAGGCAGAGAATGCGTGGGAAGAAAATAATAAAAGCGTTGATTTTGATTTCATTGTACAAAGATTCAATACGGTAGATAACGAACTCGCAGAAGTTACCACGGCAGATATCAGGCGCTATTACCGCCTCAACAGGGATGATTTCAGGCAGGCTGCATCAAGGGATATCGAATATGTAACATTTGATGTAAATCCTTCAGAACAGGATGACCAGCTTGCCAGGGAATGGATTGAAAGTATGAAGGAGGAATTTGCACAGGAGGATGAAATAAGACAGTTCATCAACCTGAATTCGGATATACCCTACGATCCGCGCAACCGCACGCGGGAGCAGCTCCCGGAGACCATTGCCGATTTCATGTTTGAGGCTCAGCCCGGCGATATCTACGGCCCCTGGTTTGAAGATGATACCTATATGCTTTCCCGGCTTGTAGCGATAAATTTTGTTCCGGATTCCATCAGGGCCAGACATATACTTATTCAGCCCGGTCAGCAGCTTACCCACCAGCAGGCGCAGGATCAGGCCGACAGCCTGCTTAACGAACTGCGTCGGGGCGTAGATTTTGAAGTGCTTGCCATGCAGTATTCGGATGATCCGGGATCACGCCTGGACGGCGGAAATCTTGGCTGGTTCACCGAAGACATGATGATCCCTGAGTTCAGCAATCCTGCTTTTAAAGCCCGCGTCAGGGAACATTTCATTGTTGAGAGCCAGTTCGGGATACATATTGTCCAGGTATTAAACCGCTCAAGAGAGGTCAAAAAGGTGCAGGTAGCCACTCTTGGAAGGGAAGTGACACCAGGTTCCAGGACATATCAAAGGGTATACTCCAGTGCTAGCCAGTTTGCCGGCAGGAGTAACACTTATGAAGAATTTGCCAGGGCGGCTGAAGAAGAGGGTCTGACTATCAGGAGGGCGGACAATTTGCTGATTAACGACAGCCGTATCACCGGACTTGATTCAGGCCGGGAAGTTATAAGATGGGCATTTGAATCCAGGGAAAATTCGGTTTCACCCATTTTCGAAATTGGCGACAGGTTTGTTATTGCCACTGTAACCAGCGTGCGCAGAGATGGATACCAGGCTCTTGAAGAGGTTCGCGATGAAATTGAAGAGATCCTTGTAAGAGAAAGAAAAGGAGAAATAATTGCATCCCGCCTTAGGGAAAAAATGCAGGAAACCGATGATCTGACTTCACTGGCAGACGCACTTAACACACAGGTTGCACAGGCCGGCGACATCCGTTTCTCATCTTTATCTGTTCCAGGGGCAGGAATTGAGCCCCGGCTTGTGGCTGCTGCTGTCCGTGGTGAAGAAAACCGGCTGTCCGGGCCTGTGATCGGAGAAAACGGAGTTTATGTTGTCATGGTGACGGATGTCAGGATGCCCGATGAAAAAGATCTGGAAATGGAAAAAGCAAGGCTTGCAAACAGCAAGAGATCCAGGGTTTTTATAGAGGCATTCGAAGCATTGAGGGAAGAGGCAAATATTAAAGATAACAGGCACAAATTCTTTTGATCAATAAAATTTTAAGGGATATAAGCGGTTAAAACATGGTTTTAACCGCTTTTTTTATATATTTTAGCATTTGTTTACCTCACCTGATAAAAATGAAAACCTTCGTTTTTACTGACAAGCTGATCGAACTGGCTCTCGATGAAGATCTTGGCGGGAGCGGAGATGTGACCTCAGAACCGGTATTTACCGGCGAAAAACATGCATTCAGGCTTATTTCCAAAGATACCGGCATACTTTGCGGAATTGAAATTTTCAGGCAGGTAATGTTAAAGGTTGACCAGGAAACTGATATCACAATATATTTCAATGATGGTGACCGCATAGAAACCGGCGATGTGGTAGCCGATATCAGCGGTAAGGTTGTTTCCATACTGAAGGCGGAACGCACCGCACTGAACTTTTTATCCATGCTGTCTGCAGTGGCCACAAAAACGGCAGAATATGTAAAAGAGGCCGGAGGCAGGCTTGTGATCCTGGATACAAGGAAAACCATACCGGGCTTCAGGCAGCTCCAGAAATATGCCGTACGGTGTGGTGGCGGCAGCAATCACAGGATGGGTCTTTATGACATGGTCATGATAAAGGATAATCATATAGATGCTGCCGGAGGGATAAGTGCAGCAGTAACCAGGATAAGGGAACGGTGGGGCAACCGGTTTAAAATAGAGGTCGAGACAAGGAACCTGGAAGAGGTCAGGGAAGCACTGGCATGCAGGGTTGACAGGATCATGCTCGACAATATGGATAACGGTGAAATTGCAGCGGCGGTCGGGCTTGCAGAAGGGAAATGCGAAACGGAAGCCTCGGGCAATATTACCCTCGGCAGGATCAGATCGCTTGCATCAACCGGTGTCGGATTTATTTCATCGGGGGAGCTTACCCACTCTTTCAGGGCTTTCGATTTCAGCTTAAAGGAAAAGTAGTTTAAATGCCCTGCAAAATGATTTGCATCCGGTGAGCCTGTGTGCTGTATGTAACCTTAACAACAAAAATATTTACACATAAAATGAGACATTATTACGATGCGGTTATTGTAGGCTCAGGGCTGGCAGGGTTGACCTGTGCCATATACCTGAAAAAAGCCGGCCTGGACATAGTTGTAATGACCAAGGAGCCGGAACTGAATGAAACAAACACCTTCTATGCCCAGGGAGGAATAATTGCATCTACAGATGATGATTCGGCCGAACTGCTGAGAAGCGACCTTCTAAGGGCCGGGGCAGGATACAACAACCTTGAGGCGGTAGATTTTTTTGTCAGGTACGGTCCGCCCCTTGTATTTGATTTTCTGATAGATGAGGTGGGCATCCAGTTCAGCAGATCCGTGGAAGGGCAGATCGACTATACCGAGGAGGCTGCACACAGCAAAAGGCGGATAGTACATTACGAAGATCATACCGGCGATAAAATAGAGGATTCGCTTATTGATTATGCCCTGAAGTGCGGAGTGAAGTTCCTTGCAGATCATACAACTGTAGACCTTATTACAAATAACCACCATTCCCGCGATACCCAGGAAGTTTACAGGGAAAGGGAGGTTATGGGAGTATATGCCCTTAATAACAGGGAGGGGGTAATTGAAACCTTTTTCTCAAGGAACGTCATACTTGCAACAGGCGGTACCGGCAGCCTCTATTTCCACAGCACCAATCCCGTCTCGGCAACGGGCGACGGGGTAAGCATGGCGCACCGTTCCGGTGCCGACATCATCAATGCGGAGTTCATCCAGTTTCACCCCACATCATTGTATCACCGCGATATAAAAAGATTCCTTATTTCCGAATCTCTACGCGGCGAGGGTGCAAGGCTGGTGGATCACCAGGGGATATATTTTATGAAGGAATATTCAGAACTGGGCGACCTTGCGCCCAGGGATATTGTCTCAAGGGCTGTTTTTGACAGGATATCCAAATCGGGCAAGGAATACATGCTGCTTGACATTGCAAACCATTACAAAGGCAGCAGCCCTCTCGGGGAAAGGTTCTCCAAAATATACCACACCTGTAAAAAGGGAGGAATAGATATTACAAAAGAGCCCATCCCCATCACACCGGCGGCACACTATTTTTGCGGCGGGATAAAAACCGATACCAGGGGAAAGACTTCGCTGAAAAACCTTTTTGCAGTGGGCGAGGTTTCATGTACGGGGCTTCATGGTGCGAACAGGCTGGCATCGGCCTCCCTTCTCGAGGGTCTGCTATGGGGAAAATCGGCCGCCGAAGAGATAATCAGCAACGGAAGGGAGATCAAAAGAGAACGTTTTGACAATATACCCGACTGGTCCAGGCCCACGAATGCCGAAGCCTTCGATCCGCTGCTGATAGACCAGGATATGAAAGCCATCCAGCTTACCATGTGGAACTATGCCGGGATAATCCGCACCGAAAAAGGATTGCGCCGGGCACAGGCGGACCTTGACTATTACGCCCACCGGATCATGAGATTCTATAAAAGCGCCGAGATCAACAAGGAGATCATCGAGCTCAGGAATGCCGTGGTAAGCTCCCAGCTGATAGTTGCCGCAGCCATCAGAAATTCAAAACCGGTAGGGTGCCACTATATAAGGAAATAATTTATCCTCAGTACTTTCCGGCAAAAAAAAAATAATTCCGCAACACAATTTTTGAGGCCTTTTCAGGATTTTATTGGTATATTTACAATAGGGATAAAAAGAGGCAACATATTCATGGCCGAAGAAAAAATCACACAGGGAGAAGAGGTCATCATGGCCTGCATAGGTGCATCTGCCGACGGCATAACGGCAATGGAGGCATTTTTCAGCAACTTCCCTCCCAGTCCCCGGATAATAATCGCCGTTGTCCAGCACCTTTCCCCCGACCATAAAAGCATCCTTCCTGAAATTCTTCAGAGAAAGGCGGATATGAAAGTGTTCGAGATGGGGAACGACATGAAGCCGGAACCGGGCAACGTGTATGTCCTGCCCTCGGGATCAGACGGGTCAATCTCGGGGGGAAAATTCCGGCTGTCCAAATATTCGAGGGCTCAGAAAGGGCTTCACCTGCCAATCGATATGTTCCTGCGCTCCCTCGCGGCCGAATACCAGAACAGGTCGGCCGCCATAGTACTCAGCGGGTCGGGCTCGGATGGATGCCTGGGGATCAAGGATATAAAGGATGCCGGGGGACTGGTAATGGTGCAGGATCCAAAGAGCGCCCGCTTCAAAGGTATGCCGCAGAATGCAATTGAGACCGGGATGGTGGAAAAAATCGGCAGCCCTGAAGAGCTACCCGCCTTTTTGCTGGAATTCCAGAGAAACTGTGTAAGGGAGGATCAGCCGATCGATGATACCGATTCGGATAAGCTGATGGAAAGGATGTTCAGGCTCATCTTAAAGCGCACCGGCCATGATTTTTCAGGATACAAAAAAAGCACCATCCACAGGCGGATTCGCCGGAAGATGACTCTTCACCGGAAGGAGAACTTCGCCGATTACCTGGCTTTGCTTGAAAAGTCCCCTTCCGAAGTGGAAAGCCTGTTCAGGGACCTGCTGATCGGGGTTACCTCCTTTTTCAGGGACATGGAATCATTCAAGGCAGTGCAGGAAAAGGTGCTCACTACCCTGATCAAAAACAGTGACGGTGAGACCATCAGGATATGGATAGCAGCCTGCTCTTCCGGCGAGGAGGTTTACTCATTAGCCATCCTTGCCAGTGAAGTCCAGGAAGAACTCGGGATCAGGGCCAGCATCAGGATCTTTGCCACCGATATCGACTTCAGGGCGCTTGAAGTGGCAAGGCAGGGCAGGTACAGGCAAAACATAAGGGCAGATATCCCCGACGATCTCCTGAAAAAATACTTTTCAAAAGCGGATGATATTTACCAGGTAGATAAGGAGGTGCGCAATATGATCACCTTCGCGGAGCACAATATCCTGAAGGATCCTCCCTATTCTCAGCTGGACCTTATCAGTTGCCGCAATTTTCTCATCTATCTTGATTCCGCCACACAGCAACAGGCACTCAACACTTTCCATTATGCACTGAAAGATGACGGATACCTTTTTCTGGGACAATCGGAAAAACACTCCGCCAGGGGAGAATCCTTCAAAGTCATCGGAAAGGAATATGCCCTTTTCCAGAAGAGACAAAACAGCAGGTCCCTTGAAGACTACCTGTACCAGGCACGTAAAAAGGATGTCCAGGTGCACCGGGGCAAATCCAGGCAGCCCGGGGAACCGGTATCGGTTGGCGAATTTGCCGAAAAAACGGCTTTAAGGGATTATATGAATCCTTTCCTGGTAATTGACAAAAAGGGTGAGATCCAGTATTCGCTCGGCCAATGTGAAAAGTACCTGAGTTTCCCTGTGGGCGAACCCGACCGTAACATAGTGAACCTGGTAAAAGAGGGACTGAAACTGCCTGTTTCCAGTGCACTGCGCAAAATAAGGACAAAAGCCGAACCGGTCAGGCTCAACAATATAAAGGTAACCCCGGGAGATGACGTCATGATCGTTAACCTGTCGCTCATCCCGGTAACCAGGCCCGCCCACCTGAACCATTTAGTAATAGTAAGTATTGAACCGGGCCATACTGCCGGCACGAAAGAGAAAGAGGGTGATCATGCCCGGGATATGTCGGAAGAGTCGGATGATTATATACAGCAGCTTGAGAGGGAGCTTCAGGAAAACCGGGAATACCTGGGCAACGTGATCGAGGATTTGGAAACTGCCAACGAGGAGCTTAAAACTGCAAATGAAGAGGCCGTATCCACCAACGAGGAACTCCAGAGCACCATAGAGGAGCTGGAGACCTCAAAAGAGGAGATGCAGTCGCTCAACGAGGAACTGGATACCTCGAATACCGAACTGCACAGGAAAGTGGATGAGATAACACGCGCCAACAATGACCTGGAAACACTGCTGCGAAGCACCGATTTAGGAATACTGTACCTTGACAGGGATCTGCGGATCCGCCGGTTTTCACCCAAAATAAAGGCTATTGTCAACCTTCTTGAATCGGATATAGGCCGTTCGATAGAGGATTTTGAGATTAAGTTTTCCCAGGCCGACCTGATTGGCCATGTCAGGCATGTGCTGCAAAACCTTGAACCGTTAGAAAAAGATATCTCAAGGGATGATGAAAAATACTACTGGATGCGCATACTGCCCTACAGGATAATTGACAGGAGGGTGGATGGAGTGGTCATCACCTTTACCGACATTACCGAAAGGTACCGGGTGCAAGAACTTATCCAGGAATCGGAACAGTTGAAAAGGTACAAATATCTCTTCCACCATATTGAACATGGATTTGCACTCTGCAAGGCAATGCGCCGTTCGGGAGGCAATATTTACGATTTACAGCTGAAGGAGTCAAATGTTGCCTTTGAAGAGATCGTTGGCGTAAACCTGGAAAAAGATAGAAACAGTAAAATGTCGGAACTGTTCAGTGAAAAAAGCATCCCGCTCCCGGTGCAGCAAATATGCAGGAGGCTGCAGACAGGGAAAACGTTTAATGATGAGATCCATACCGGCGAAACCGACCGGTTCCTGAAGATCCTCTTTTTTTCGGTGGACAGTGACCTGGTTGCCGGGTTTGTCCAGGATGTTACCGGCGACAGGAAGGAGATAAAAGCCCGGCTGCATCTGGCTTCCATTGTCGAATCGACCGAAGATGCCATCTTTAGCGAATCAACCGGCGGGAAGATACTGACCTGGAACATGGGAGCTGCAAACCTTTACGGGTACACAGAAAAAGAGGCTGCAGGATCAGATGCCGGCATGCTCTATAATGAGCCCGATAAGGAACAGGATATTATCCGGAGAATTAAAAAGGGCGAAAATGTAACCAACCAGGAGACTGTTCATTACAGGAAGGACGGCACCACCGTACATGTGTCGGTCACCCGGTCGCCGATCAGGAATGAGAGACAGGAGATTGTCGCCATCTCGACCATTGCAAAGGATATCACCCATTTAAGGGAGAGGGAGCAGGAACTGGTAAAAGCAAGGAAAATTGCAGAGCAGTCTGTAAAAACCAAGAACCTGTTCCTCTCAAATATATCACATGAGGTGCGCACCCCGCTCAATTCCATCCTGGGTTTTGCCGGCATGCTCGATGACGAGGTCAGGAATCCGAAGTGCAGGAGATATATCGGGAATATAGTCCAGTCAGGCAAACAGCTGCTGAATATTATAAATGATATTGTCGATGTTTCCCGGCTGGAGGCGGGTGAGTTGCCTGTTCATCCCGCCCTTGTGAACATAGACAAGTTAATGAGGGAGACCAGGGAACAGTTTGAAGGTTACGCCGCCACGGACAAAAAACAGCTGATTGATTTTCGTATAAAATTGCCGGACCATAAGGATGATCTTTATACAGTTACAGACGGGCACAGGCTGCGGCAGATAATCCACAATTTGTTAAGCAACGCCTTCAAGTACACTGAAAAGGGGTATGTGGAATTCGGATACCGGGATACCGGCAGGGGCGAGCTGCTGTTCTATGTGAGCGACAGCGGTGTGGGGATAAGCAGGAGGTACCATGAAAAGATATTTGAACGGTTCCAGCAGGTTGAGGAGACAGTTCCGGGACAGGTAATACGGGGGACAGGCCTTGGTCTGACCATAGCACGCGGACTGACCCGCCATCTCGGAGGCAGGATGTGGGTGGAATCCGAAAAGGGAAAAGGGTCGGTATTTTATTTTACCATCCCCCTGAAACAGGATCCTGATAAAAAGGATGCCGTTCATACAGAAGAGATTACTGCCCCCGATCTTACCGGGAAAAGGATACTGATCGGTGAGGATGACCCGTACAACCTTGAAATACTCAGGTTCATGCTTAAAGATACAGGCGCGAAAATTTCGGCGGCCCGGGACGGGGAAAAGGTGCTGGAACTGTTTCACAGCAAGGGAGCTGATCTTATACTGCTTGATATCAGGATGCCCAAAAAAAACGGTTATGAGCTCCTAAAGAAAATCCGGTCGACCAACCACGGGATACCGGCAATCGCAGTATCTGCCTTTGCAATGCCCGAGCAGATAAAAAAAAGCATGGATACCGGATTTGACGACCACCTTGTTAAACCCGTATCAAGAAAAGTCCTTTATGATACGCTGGTGGAACACCTTAACCTCAACGGCTAATCAACGTTATCATGCAGATAACCGTTATCGGGCCGCAAACGGGGTCCCTTGTCTTTTTCATCTGACAGGGTATAGCGGCTCACCGGATTTTCTATTGATTTCTTTGAGAGATTTATATTTATTTTTTTTCTCTCATAGGCAGGCTGGCGTTCCATTTCTTCTATCTCCTCCTTTTCATTGATATTTATATAGTTTTTATCCTTGAGCCTGCTTTCGGTTTCCTTCAGCATTTCAGGGCGGTCGGTGTTCCTGCTTTCAGATCTTTCATGATCGGGGATCCTGCCGGTTTCACTGTCGGGAGTTTCCCTTCCGGATACACTCAAATCGAATTCTATTCTTCTCTGCCGTCGGTCAGCTTCAAACGGGTCATGAGGTTTTTGCCTTTTTTCTCTTACAGTGAACCCGCCTTTAATCGGGCTGTCGTTTGTCGGAAAATCATCAAGGGGCAACTTTTCAACCTGTTTGCGCCGTGCATACAACTCGGGAATGGAATTGGGTTCAAACCCGGTTGCTATAATGGTTACAGCTATCTTGCTGCCAAGTGACTCCTCGGTACAGGTGCCCCAGATTATGTTGGTATATGAGGCTGTTTCAGCAGTGACAAAATCAGTGATCTCACCCACCTCGTCCATGCTTACCTCGTCTGTGCCGGAAGTGATGTTCAGCAGTATATTCATGGCTCCCCTGATATCGTTATTGTTAAGCAACGGAGAGGATATGGCACCCTGTATTGCCTTCAGGGCGCGATCCTCGCCCTCGGCATATCCAGATCCGAGCAGGGCTACACCACTGTTGGACATAACAGTTTGCACATCTGCAAAGTCAACGTTTACATGGCCATGCACAGTGATAATTTCAGCAATTCCCTTGGCAGCACTGGTCAGGACGTTATCGGCACGTGAAAATGCTTCGCTTATCTTCAGGTCGCCGAAAATTTCGCGCAATTTTTCATTGTTTATCACCAGCAGGGAGTCTACATGTTCCCTTAGCTCATTGATACCGTCTATTGCCTGGTTGATACGCACCCTTCCCTCGAATTTGAAGGGAATGGTAACTATGGCAACCGTAAGCAGACCCATCTCTTTTGAGGCCTTCGCAATTACCGGGGCAGCACCGGTGCCTGTTCCCCCTCCCATTCCTGCAGTAATGAAAACCATTTTGGTATTACCGGACAATGCTTCCGTCACATCATCAAGGTTCTCAATTGCCGCCTGCTTGCCTATCTCGGGTTTATTGCCGGCCCCCCTTCCCTCGGTAAGAGATTCGCCAAGCTGTATCTTTACGGGTACCTCGCTGCTGGCCAAAGCCTGGGCATCTGTATTACAGATAACAAAATTCACATCCTTTATCCCTGAGCGGAACATGTGATTAACAGCATTGCTACCGCCTCCGCCTATTCCAATCACCTTTATGATGGATGAACGTTCAACCGGCAGGTCAAAATTTATGATTTCTTCTGGCATATTGATGAATTTTTATTGATCACATTTTTAGATCGTCTTCTTCAAAGATCTTGGTGATATGATTCTTAAGATTTTCAAGTATGTTGGTCTTTGTTCCGGTGTTACGGGTTACCCTGGATTCCTGCTCCTGCCCTGTTGCTGAATCTGCTTCAGGTTCGGCAACAGAAGCTGCATGATCTATTTCCCAGGCCATCAGTATCAGTCCCACTGCTGTTGAAAACATAGGATGGTTGATCTCATCATCAGGATCGCCGTCAAGATACTCGGTTGGCAATCCGATCCGCACATCCAGTCCGGTGCGGAATTTCACAAGATGGGGTAAATGCGTGAGAAGTGACCCTCCCCCGGTGAGTACAATCCCGGCACTCAGCCGCTCATAGAAACCGGAATTCTCAATTTCAAAAGAGGCGGCGTCAATTATCTCCTCCATCCTGCTCTGGATTATGTAGGCAAGATTTTTGAAAGATATCTCCTTGGGTTCGCGTCCGCTGATGCCTGGAATTGTAACAACCTTATCATCAGGAGCCATATCACCCAGTGCCGACCCGAATTGGATCTTCAACAATTCAGCCTGCCTTGTAAGGATGGAACATCCCTGCTTTATGTCTTCGGTAATTACATTTCCGCCAAAGGGGATCACAGCCGTATGCCTGATGATGCCGTCATAAAATACCGCAATATCCGTTGTGCCGCCCCCTATATCGATCAATGCAACACCGGCCTCCCTTTCATCCTCGGTAAGGACTGCCTCGGCGGAAGCCAATGGCTCCAGAATAAGATCCTTTACCTTAAGTCCCGCCCTGCTGACACATTTTTCAATATTTTTGGCAGAGGACACCTGCCCGATCACAATGTTGAAATTTCCTTCAAGCCGTTTGCCGGTATGGCCGACAGGATTCTTGATATTGTGCTCATTATCTACAATGTAATTCTGCGGCAGCACATGAATGATCTCCTCACCGACATCAACAGGTATCTTGTGCATATCCTCAATAAGAGCCTGTACATCGGCTTTTGTTATTTCCTCATCATATGAATCACGGTTAATGTAGCCCCGGTTCCTGATGCTTTTAACATGCTGTCCGGCAATACCGACAAAAACCTCAGTAACAGGCTTCCCCGTCTGCTGCCGGACATCTTCTACCGTTGCCTGGATGGCATTAACCGTATCTTCAATATTAAGGATAGTCCCCCGCTTCACACCTCGTGATTCGGCTTTATTGAAGGCCAGAATTTCAACCTTGTTTTTTTCATTTTTCCTGCCTATTATTGAGACAATCTTGGTTGTCCCGATGTCAATGGCTGCAATTACATTTTTTTCCATATCCATATAGTGTTTATCTTTTTGTGCAAACTACCTGATTCTCATATTTAAGGTTTATTTCCCCGTAATTGTTCCATCCCATGGAGTTCAGACCGTAACGGTAAAAAGCTTCCAGCTTTCTGAACTTGGTTACATAATTGTATGCATCTCCCAGCTTAATAACATGGGCGCCTACTCTTGGTATCATTTCGTACTCATATTTGTTGTTAACATGGATCTGTGTTATCTGGGCCTTCCATAATTCCGAACTGTCAATGAACAGGGCAAGGTCATACAGGTCAAAAATCACTGAATTTCTTCTTGTCTCCGGTACCTCAGACTTAAATATGGATTTGAGGCTTTCCGCTAAAAATGGTTCTGAAATATACCCGTTGGCCACCAGTACCCTGCTGGTATAATTCGGGGTAACCGGAAGGATCACCCCCTCGCTGTCAAGATAATAGCTTAGTCCCCGCTGGTTTATGACCCTTAATACCGGTCTGCGCTGAATTATATCGGCATTTAATTTGCCATCTGCCGTTTTGTACAATGTGGCATTCCTTATAAAGGGCACACCTGACAGAAGGTCCTCAAGTTCATAGGTATTGATCGTGTGCCGGGGATAACCAAGTATGTTGCCTCCGTTTTCCAGCATTATCTTCATCACATCATCCGATGTTACAAACCTGTTTGTAAGGCTGTCGATGATGTTGATATTTATGGCTCCGCAGACCTGCTTATCATACCTGCCCCTGACAAAGCTCAGTACCGTTACCAGGTAACCGCCCAGACAAAGCCATATAAAAAGGATCTTTAACTTTCTCATCAGCTCTTTTTTATTTTTGCAGTTAAGACAGCGGCCACCGGATCTACCATGACATCGATATTTCCGGCTCCCAGCATGATCACAACATCAGTATGCATGCCGGAAATCATTCCGGGAAGCTGGTCACGACTGCACATAATTTTACTGTCCCTGTCTACTTGCCTGAATATCATTTCCGATGTGACTCCGGGCAGGGGAAGTTCACGTGCAGGATATATATCAAGAAGGATCACATCATCCAAAATGCCCAGGCTTTCGGCAAACTCTGCGGCAAAATCCCTGGTTCGTGAATAAAGATGCGGCTGGAAGACGCCGGTTACCTTCCTCCCGGGAAAAATTTCCTTTACTGCAGAGATGCTCGCTCTTAGTTCGGCGGGATGATGGGCATAGTCATCTATAAGAACACAGTCGGGGGAATTGATAATTATTTCAAACCTCCTCACAATGCCACTGAAGCTGCTCAATCCTTCCCTTATCGCCTGTTCACCTGCACCGCAAAGAATGGCAACGGCAGCGGCTGCAACTGAGTTTTCAATATTGAACCGCCCCGGTACACCAAGCCTGATATCGGAATAATACCTGCCCTGGGCCACAAGGTCGAAAACAGGCAATCCGTTGCCGGATATCCTTATATTGTGGGCATAAAAATCAGCCTCCTGATCAATTCCGTAATCAAAGAAATTAATATCATTATTATGACTGTATATTAAATCCAGGCCCTTTTTACAAATAATAGTGCCGCCCTTTCTTACCTGTGATGCAAAGGTGGAGAATGTCTGCTTCATATTCTCAAAATTCCCGTATATGTCAATATGGTCAGGATCCATGGAGGTAATAACTGCAATACAGGGAAAAAGCTGCAGGAATGACCTGTCATATTCATCCGCCTCCACAACCACAAGGTCGCTTTGGGGACTGACCAGCAGGTTTGAATTGTAGTTTTTTGCCACACCTCCCAGGAAACCATTGCAGCCTTCAGGGGTTTGCATAAGCAGGTGTGCGATAAGGGATGATACGGAAGTTTTTCCATGCGTACCGGCCACGGCAATTCCCCTGGCATCATTAACAAGTTCACCCAGTATTTGAGAACGTTTTACAACCCGGAATCCGCCGGATTTAAAATACTGCAAGATATTGTTATCTGAAGGTATGGCAGGAGTGTATACCACAAGTGCCTCATCTTTTGAGCTTTCCTTCAAATATTCCCCCGGCAGGGTATTGACACTGTCGGTGTATGTTATCTCTATGCCCTCCATTTCCAGTGATGCCGTTAATTTTGTGGCAGTAAGATCATATCCTGATACTTTCTTACCCAGCGTGCAGAAGTACCTGGCCAGGGATGACATCCCAATGCCACCTACACCAACAAAATAGACCATATTTATATTATCACTCATTCTGTTTCTTTCTTACCATGTTCATAACTTCCAGGGCAATTCTGGCCGCTGAATCAGGTATGGCCATCATGGAAATGTTCTTTTCCAGTCCCGCCCGCCGCTCCGGATCGCCGGCAAGACTGATTGCAAGAGGGACAAGCTTTATATCACACTCATGATCTTTTACAAGCAAGGCAGCATTTCTGTTGACCAGCGACATGGCATTCCTGGTCTGATGATCTTCTGCAACATTTGGAGAAGGAACTAGGATCGAAGCTTTTCCAGTAACTGCAAGCTCTGAGATGGTCCCTGCCCCGGCCCTGGAAATCACAACATCGGAAATAGCATATGCCAGGTCCATTCTTGAAATAAATTCATACACATAAATATCTTTACTGCCTGTTTTATTAAGTAATTCCAAACTATTTGCAAAACCCCGGGGGCCGGTTTGCCAGATAAGTGCAATTCCATTTTCCCGAAACTTTTCAATGTTCCGGGAAACTCCATTATTCAGGCTTGCTGCTCCAAGGCTGCCGCCAAGAACAAGGATCACTTTTTTATTCCCCTCAATCCCGAACCAGGACAGAGCTTCTTCACGTTTCCCCGATATATCTGCAATTTCCTGACGGACAGGATTCCCGGTTATAATAAGCTTACCAGACGGAAAATATGATTCCATTCCCTCATAGGCTACGCAGATCCTGTCAGCCCTTTTTGCAAGAAGCCTGTTGGTAACTCCGGCGTATGAATTCTGTTCCTGGATTAAAACCGGAATTCCCCGCATCGAAGCAATCCTTACAACCGGTCCGCTGGCATATCCTCCCACCCCAACCACCACATCCGGTCTGAACTTCCTGATTATCCTGCCGGCCATTATCATGCTCACCATCAGGTAATACAAAACCATGATATTTTTATATATCTGCTTTCTTTGAAAGCCTCTGACCGGCAATCCTTCGATATTATATCCTGCCGCAGGCACACGTTCCATTTCCATCCTGCCCAATGCCCCAACAAATAGAATTTCAATGTTCCCATCCATCCTTTTCAGTTCATTGGCAATGGAAATAGCCGGAAACACGTGTCCGCCGGTTCCTCCTCCGCTGATGATAATTTTAATCAGGTGCCTGCTCACTTCATGGTTTTTAAATTTTCCAACTATTATTTTTCCTGTTCAAGTACTGTCCAGCTATACTCATCCGTAGCTGCCTCAGAGGAGGACAACTCGTGAGTATTATACGGTTGACCTGCTTCCTGATGTTTCTGTATCCCATGGCTGACGCTTAAAATAATACCAAGAGCAATGCTTGTAAAAACAAGCGAAGATCCTCCCATGCTAACAAGAGGAAGAGGCTGGCCTGTAACCGGAAGCAGGTTGACCACAACCGCCATATTTATTATTGCCTGCATTACAATGCTAAGGGTCAGGCCAAAAGCCAGAAAAGCCGGGAAGGTGCGTGAACTTCGCTTTACAATGAGCCCTGCCCTGTAAAGCAGCCAGAGGTAAAAAAACATTATGATAATTCCCCCGGCAAGTCCGTACTCTTCAATAATTATTGCATATATGAAGTCTGAATAGGGATGGGGCAGGAAATTCCTCTGGGAGCTGTTGCCAGGACCTTTACCCAGTATGCCGCCCGTAGCAATGGCTATTTTTGATTGCTCCACCTGGTAATTTCCTTCACTTGTCCCTGACACATAGCTTTCTATCCGGTTTTGCCAGGTTCCCAGCCTTCCTTCGGAACGGCTGTACATTG
>SLGC01000447.1 GCA_007123885.1 Bacteroidales bacterium
CCCGATTCAGGTGAAAACCATCCCTCGGTTATCTACCTGCATCCCGAAGGCAAGATAACCGATGCCGCTCCCGGCGGGAAGATCGAAGAGCTGGTAAGGAAAGGCTATATTGTTGCCGCACCGGATGTTATCGGAGTCGGTGAAGTTGCTGATAATAGCGGTTTATATCAGTTTGCGGGGCAGTACATTTCCTTAATGATAGGCCGCAGCGTAACAGGCATCCAGGCAGGTGATGTGAGCAGGGTTGTTAATTTCCTGAAACAGCGTTCAGATACCGACCCGGGCAGGATCGGTGCCATTGCATTCGAAGAGATGGGCCCGGTGCTGCTGCATGCCGCAGCTTTCAATAATTCCATAAGCTCTGTTGTACTCTCCGGATCTCTTGTTTCTTACCAGAGCGTGGTGTTGAACAAATTTTACAATCAGGATTTTACAAGATATTGGGTGGCCGGTGCCCTGACAGCTTACGACCTTCCCGACCTTATAGGGGCGCTTGCTCCCAGGAAAGTTGCACTTGTCGGTCCGAATGACCATATGAAAGAACCTGCTGCAGCAGAACTCATTAATTCAGAACTTATATTTCCCCGCACAATCTATTCACAAAAAAATGCTGAAGGAAGTCTGGATATTTTTGAGCCAACACAGGAAATAAACTCAGTTATTGACTGGAGCTTTAAATAGTGTCTATAAATAAACATGCAATTCCATTAGTGTCCATAAAAAAGTTGATAATAGATTGATTGTGCTTCAAAATTATTCCGATCATGTTGTTTTTTCATTTTAATCGATATTTTACCAAAGATTTATGCTTTTCATGTAGTACCAAAATCAAAATTTGGTGTCTTATTATTGGATAAAGGTTAATAAGGCTGGTTAGTTTAGGTTAGGTTTAGGTTGAAGAAAGTACCCTCACTTACAAGGTTTGGTGGTTCCTTGGTAAGTCGGGGTACTTTTTTTTGCTTCCGAGCGGCTCTTCTTGATTTTACAACTTCCTAATAGAGTAATCCGATTACTATATAGACGATCATGCTCTTTCAGCCCAGATGGGAGTTGAGAAGGCCCACTGGTTATTTTTCAGTCTGACTCTTATGTAATAAAAATCGGTGTCTTTTTCAGGACCTGAATCTTCCATCAAGTGCTCAACCGTCGATGCGCTTTGCGGAATGGCTCGATGGATCTGGACAGCTTCAGTCAGCCAGCCTCGCTGGAAAAAGCTTCTTGTTCCCTGGCAAATCTCTTCGATGGTCAGCCGGTTTTGTATGTTATTAAAATCAGCCTCCAAAACTGCCGTTCGGGGAACTGTAACATCAAGTATCACTGCCTGTGTCTGCGGTGTAAGGACATTCGGATTTGGAGTGGTAAAAAGATTTACTACTACTTCCCGGTCAGACCGGGAAAGAATCCGGTTTACTTTTGTCCTGAAGGTATACTCCTGTCCCTTTTGGGGAGAAGTATAGGGAGATCCCCTGAAGCAGGGTGAAACATCATTTATTATCCCTTCGGTTATTCCTATTCTCCCGTTCCACTCTACGGGAGCGGTTCCCCAGCCGCATTCAACCTTTATTTTTGCCCTGATAATATCATCAGGAGGAATCACCGGCAGAAAGTCCGCGTGAATATGCCCCACGCGCCTGCCGTTCTTTATAATATCAACATAATCAATTGCATCACCGGCCTGTACATTAATATAAATTTTCCGGTCATCAGAACGTATCACACTTCCCATGGGGGCATCATTAACGCGAAAATCCAATAGGATCTTATCACCGGTTACGCAATACATTTTCCTGTTTTTAAGGGCGTTCCAGATATTATCCCTGGAAAGGGAAGGTGCCATGATTACAATCCTGCCGTCACCATAACTTCCGGGATACCCGGCATGCTGGTCTGTCGAGCCCATTATCCCAAACTTATGGCCCTTCAGCAATCCATACATGACGCTGCCTTCCCAGCGCCGCGGACCCATATCGTGAAGATAAGAATAATCCCCCTGGTCGGTTTCGGCCAGTCCGTGCCGTGAAAAAATTTCTACAAAAGGGGTGGATTCAGTTTCAAAATGATCCCAGACATATCCTCTGTAGCCATCCTGATAACCCATATGATGCGGTGTTACGAATGCTTTTTGCCCACTAAGCTTTTTCTTCAGGTCTTCAATGGATGTGCATTCGGTAATGGCCGCATCAATATCGTAATTCAATACCACATGATCGCCATTTTTCATGCTGTGACACTCGTATGAATTGAATACTTCAAACTGTCCCGGCCTGTTGTATTCTTTCATTAAAGAAATATACTGATTCCATCCTGTTTTGCGCAGCCGTTCAAACGCCCCGGTATGGTAATCAATTACCCATGCAAGTTCCGGATCATCCCGCCCGGGTATGTCGGGCCACAGGGCATGAGGGGTGACAGAAACAAAATCCAGCTGCTCTTTTGCAGCTTCAAAAGCATCCCGGGGATCGCCGTGACCGTATGTCAGGTTGCAGTGGTTGTGCAGATCGCCAAGAAAATATTTATCTCCGCGTTCAGTAATGCCGGAGCTTTTCAAGGTACCGGAAGCCAGCCCTGTCAGGGGACTGGTTATTGCAATTCCGGAAAATGTATATCCTGCAGCTTTTAGGAATTTCCGTCGTTTCATGATTTTTCTTTTTAAGTAAAATTATTCTGAACGAATTTTTAGTGAGACCGGGTCAAAGATCAAATGCCGGATCAGGTCTCTTCATATGTTAAGCTTATCGCTGAAATCAACATAATGCCGGAAATCTATTGTTTTGAAATTAATGTTAATATAATTGCCAGCCGGATTATTTCCTGTTTTATGTGTAAATTTATAAAGTTTTTATAATTTGCAGGCTCATACCCGAGCAACCCGTTTCAAACCAGATTCAGGAATACGATCCACCTGAAAATATATAGATTCGCTCCATTAACATAAACCTATTCGCATGAATTGTAAATCTTTTCTTTTGGTGATATTCGCTTTGACAGCAACAAGTTTATTTGCCGGATCCGACTGGCCTATGTGGAGATATGACGAGGGAAGGAGGGGAGTGGCTGAGATAACCCTTCCGGGGAATCCTGCCTTGCTGTGGACCAGGCAGATGGATGAACCGAAACGTGCATGGCCCTTTCAGTTCGAGGATTATTATACAGGAGGCAACCC
>SLGC01000155.1 GCA_007123885.1 Bacteroidales bacterium
AAGTTAAGGCAGATTGCTATGCAAAAATAGAAAATCTCCTTAGATCCAAAGGTCTTTGTCTGCCCGGATTTTATTTATAGTAAGTTATGCCGGAATTAAAGTACCCCCTTTTACTAAAAAAACATAAAAATCTGAACATATAAAGATATTTTCATGTTATAAAGGCATAACCAATGATTCATCTTAAATATCATCAAACATTATTTGACATGAGAATTATTTCAGCCATTTTGATCCTTTCGGTATGGGCATGCCAGAGCCCTTCCGGGGAAAGAGCCGTTACAGGAGAAGCCGAAAACCCGCAATTGACAACCGGCGAATATGTTACATATTCGGTCGATTTGGAAAACAGCAACATTGAGTGGATAGGAGCAAGGCCCGCTTCACAACACAATGGCATAGTCAGTATAAAGGAAGGTCATTTGAATATAAATGATGGTGAAATTGCCGGAGGGGAATTTGTAATTGACCTGACCGACATTACCGTTCTCGATATTACCGATCCGGCCCGCAATGCAAGACTTAAAAGGCATCTTGAATCGGATGATTTTTTTGATGTTGAGAACCATCCCGAGGCAAGATTTGTAATAACCAGCGTTGAGGAACTGCAGAATGCAGCATCCGGCCTGACTCACCGTATCACCGGGAACCTGCTTATGAGGGGAAGAGACAGGGCCGTTACATTCGATGCTGCAGTTGACATAAATGATGAGAATATAGGAGCCCGGTCGGTACAGTTTCTGATCAACAGGACAGAGTGGGGGGTCAATTACCAGTCCCGGACTATTTTCGGGAGTGTTTTAGACAATTTTATCCTTGATGATATTGCTCTTGTAGTAAATCTTACAGCATCCAGGTAATACTGCTTCAGTTTGCAATAGCGGTTTTTTCCGTGAGAGAATGGCATGGGTCAGAGCCTGATCCTCCGGGCAACAGCACTTATATGTTCCGGAGTTGTTCCGCAACATCCACCTATGAGTGTTGCACCATTGTCTATACATCTCATCAGCAGGTCAGAAAATTCTTGCGGCTTCATGTTGAAAACCGTCGTCCCGTCCTCTTGCAATGACGGTTTCCCTGCATTAGGTTGAATAATTACAGGAAGTGATGTCCATCTTCTAAAAAGTTTTACCAGCTCAGCCATTTCTAGCGGGTCAAGTTCACCGCAATTGGCACCGACTGCCGAGGCGCCGTTTTCTTCAGCCATTTTGGCTATTTCCTCTATGGTATTTCCCATCATTGTATGTCCGCCATTGGCCGATGAAGAAAATGACATGCTTACAATAACAGGAAGAAAGGCTGCATCCCTGCAGGCTTTAAGAGCACATGCTGCTTCCCGTATATCGGTTACTGTTTCTATTATAAATCCGTCGACCATTCCCCTTGCCAGTATATCTGCCTGTTCCCTGAAATTATCATAAAACTGCTCCTCAGTATGATCACCATATGGCTCCAGGAATTGACCTGTGGAACTTATATCTCCAAAAACAAGCTGGCTGCCGTTAATTGCCTCTCTTGCCAGTCGTGCTCCCTCCAGATTAACTTTTTCAATATCTGTCCCCTGCCCATGGGACTCCAAATTTATGCGGCTCATAGTCAGGGTATTGGTTATCAGGATATCAGAACCGGCTTTGATGTAGTCCCGGTGAACTGCAAGCACATGGCCAGGATCGGTAAGGTTTGTCCTGCCTCCCATCTCCGATCCGCGTTTAGCCAGTTCGGTGCCCATAGCCCCATCCAGTAAAACAACTTGCCTGTTTAAAATTTTTTCAATTATTCCCATATTTTCTGGTAAGTAAAAAATAATTCCTATCCGGATTTTCCTGTCGAAAAGGATAAACAAAATGAAAATTCTTCACATTTCCTAAATATATGCTTTTCAAAATGCAAGAAAAATAAATCCAATCTTTTATTTAGTGTGTTTCACCGCTATTGGCCGGCTAATATATGTCAATGATCCCCGCGTTCAATACCGGCAATAAATAGACGGGGGCGTTGATGTGCCGTAAGGCTATATATATTGCTATAATTTCTCATTATATTTACACTTAAAGATGATTCCATACGTTTTATCCGAAACTTATAAAGATGCACCCGTTCTGCAGAATTTCAAAATATAATAATGGAACTACGTAAAGAAATAGACAGGCTCAAGAGAGAAAAAAACGCAGTTATTCTGGCTCATTATTACCAGATCCCCGAAATCCAGGATATAGCCGATTTTGTTGGTGATAGTCTTGATCTGTCCCGTAAATCGGCAAATACTGATGCCGATGTCATCGTTTTTGCCGGTGTAAATTTTATGGCTGAAACTGCGAAAATACTTTCCCCTGAAAAGAAAGTGCTTATTCCCGATCCGGAGGCAGGCTGTTCTCTTGCCGATTCATGTCCGCCAGCCGGTTTCAGTGAGTTCAGGGAGAAATATCCCGACCATATTGTTGTCTCTTATGTTAATACCACTGCAGAGATCAAGGCGATGACTGATATCTGCTGCACATCGACCAATGCGGTTAAGGTAATTGAAAGTATCCCCGCAGACCAGAAAATCATTTTTGCCCCTGACCGCAACCTTGGCAATTACCTCAATAGCCTTACCGGAAGGGATATGGTTATATGGGATGGTGCATGTCATGTTCATGAGGAATTCTCCCTGGAAAAGATCCTTGTAATAAAGGACCAGCATCCGGAAGCAAAACTGATATCCCATCCTGAATGCCAAAAGCCCATACAGATTGTCTCTGATTTTATCGGATCAACATCTGCACTTTTGAAATTTGCTTCGGAGGACAATGGTAGCGAATTTATAGTAGCAACCGAATCCGGAATTCTTCATCAGATGAAAAAGAGAAATCCTGAAAAGCTTTTTATCCCGGCCCCACCGCTGGATTCAACCTGCGCTTGCAATGACTGCAAATTCATGAAACTGCACACCATAAAAAAAATCTACAACAGTCTGGCCGAAGATAAATTCGAAGTGACTGTAGATCCTGAAATAATAGAGAAAGCAGTGATCCCTATAAGAAGGATGCTGGAAATATCAGGATAAGGCGGCATGACAGCACTGCATGACAGGATCCCGCTACGCCACTACCTGGACAATCTCAGAAAAGTAATTCATTGGTGCCAAAGTGTACATGCTATTAACATCCAGGATGAAGAAAAAGTACAGAAATGCTTGATATATAATGATACATGGGTTATTAAAGATCCCGAAACAACCACATCTGCTTGAAAATCGATAGCACTCCATAATATGCTTTTACTGTATTCTAATAGCGGTGGAAAATTTTGCTCACTATCTTCCATCCATCATCAAATTTGTAAAGCTGGAAGTAATCGGTGAACATCAAATGATCTCCGCGCCAAAGCTCAAGCGCCACGGAGGCTGCGGTTCCTGCTACATCTATATCCAGGTAATCGGCCCTCACGGGCTCATCCGGCCAATCTGGGTCTGCCTTCCTTTCATCAACCATTGCGATCCAATCCTCAAGCGGTAATTTTCGGATCTGATTATCTACAAGCATAAACATTTCAAAACCGTCCCAGAATCCCGGTCGTATCAGTTCAGCCCCTCCAAGGTTTTGAATGCCGTGAACATACGAATGCTCCATGACTTCCCGGATAGCTTCAACTTCAACCTGTTCAGGATTTGCACAAGAGGAGAGGAACAACATAAATGGTATGATAAACGTGACCAATACTTTTTTCATAGCTTGTTGATTTATGATTTTATTTGACATGGACTGACAAAGATATAAAAAAATCAATTTTTGAAATCAATTTAATTGCCGCTGAATGCCCGCAACTACCCGTTTAACCTTCCTCATTCAATAGTTCATCCAACATATTGAGTATATCGGGCCGGTCACCGAATAACCCGGGCATATCATCTTTTAATTCTGAAAGAATTTCAGAACCACCAGGGATGGTGGATATTTTCTTTAGCAGATGGATCAGGATGTGAATATCGCCAGGGCCCGACATGGATTCCGTAAAACTTCGTACCGCACGTTCATAGAATCTTAGAAGATCTGTTGAATAATCATCTTTCAGGTGCTCTGAATAACTCAGAAGGATATTGACATCCGGTTTTTGTTTAACCATTTCAAACAGCCGTTCTGTCTGCCTCTCCTCGATAAAGATCTTTGCCAGAGAATGCGGGAAAGTGCCGTCACCCTTATCTGCTGAAGGCTCAGGTATGAATTTGTCCCTTTCCTTCAGCCATTCTTCATCTGTAAATGTCGATTTCAGCTTTCTGAAATAAACTATATCGTATCCGTTGGTAATAAAAAGGTCTAGAATTATTTTCCTGGAGCTCTCAACATCTTCCTGCTGTTCATATAAAGCATTTAAACGTTCTTTCCAATACCTGACCTTACCTGTCATTTTACCTTCATCTGCAGTTTTTATTGCTTCCTCAATTAACCTGACGGCCTCCGCTGTATCACCTTCGGCAATATACTCGTTGATGCGGATCTCCCTGAATTCATCGATTTCCAGGTTATCATCGATTATTTTGCCGGCCTCTTCCAGTTTGTCTTCTTTGATCAGAAGGTGGACTTTATATTTCATGAACTTTTTTATCCTGTATTCCTTTGACAGGCCATCCAGTTGTTCCGCTTTTTTAATTTGATTATCGATATACCGGTGGGCTTTGGAAATTTCTTCAGCAGTTTCGGAAAGATTGAAAATTATACCCTCCAGTATTTCTTCATTTGAAGAATTTTCATGACCGGGATCATCCATCTGGTGGTAGAGCCAATTGAAGATTTTTTGCCTTAGCTGGTCATCCTTTGATTGTTCAAGAATTTTAATAATGATCCGGAAAGAATCATTTATCAATGAACCAACCTCGCCACCGGAATCATCCATTAATGGAGCAGCCTTCAGACATTCAGAAATAACAGCAGCGGCAATTTCAAAGGCCTCTTCAGGAATACCCTTCTGCAAAAATGTCCATGCCTTTGCCAGGAGTTCGTTTATCGAATCAATTGCCCTGGAATCATCATGAAGATCAATATAATCATCTCTTCCGGAAGAGGGATTTAAGCATTCCGAAACGATTGTCCTGTATTTTTCAGCACTGCCGGTTTTGTCATATTCGGTAAAATGAAGCAATATCCGGTTACGGAATTCAGGATCACGAGATGCATACTCTTCAATAAATTCACGTAACTGTTCTTCAGGTATCGTGTATATGATTCCTCTCCAGCTTGCATTTTGTTTTCCGGCTGATGAGTTATTATCTGTCATGATATCGAATTTTAAAGGAAAGTTATATCATAAAACCGGGCCGGTGATCCGGGGTTATGCTGTCGATTCTTTTTAGCAGGTGTAAATATAAAGAATGTTTTGATCCTTGTCGCTTCCGCGGATCACCATGTATCAGTTCAATGGCCGGAAAGATCCATAAGCAGGAATGTATCATAGGTAGCCCAATGCTGGTACATTCTGTTGGCCATCCAGAACAGTCTGGGATAGTTGCCACTCCGGCTGTACCTTGCAACAAAAGGTCTTACATTATCAAATTCGGATCCCTGGGTTATTGGGGTTTCTTCCCATTTGCCGTCTGACAATTCTCCCTTGAATATTTCAAAACGGTCGCCAACAGGTCTTGAATAGTATACTATACCTTCTTTTTCAGGGTCAAGAACAACTCCTCCCGAATAAAAAGGCTCCCTGTTCCTCTGTTCCTTTGTCCTTTCCTCCCTGGGGAAATCCTGACCTGCAGGTGTTATCCTGGTTTGTTGCCAGGAAACACCGTTCCAGGAAGCGTAATAATAGAGGTGCATTGTTTCTTCCCTCAGGCTGGCGTATGTTATTCTTGGAAACCCTCTGTCATCAACAGCCAGATCCCATATCCAGCAACGGGCTTTATTCTGTTCTCCATCATAGGCTTTCATAATGGAGGATTGTAAAATCGGACAATCGTCAATATGTCCCAGTAATGTTCCATCCACCTGGTATAAATGATTGTCTTCATAATAAAACACATAAATCGAATTCAGGGGCTCAACATTGGGATGACCATCGGTAATTGCAAACCAGACCTTGCTTCTACCATCACTGACAACTTTTGTATATGGCCGGTTGCTGTCAGGCGCACCTTCATGTGCTACCATGGTAAGCGGTTTGCTCCAGGTTTCACCCAGATCGTCTGAATATATCATTGTGGGTTTCCAGTCATAACCTCCGCGAAGGTAAACGTATATACGGTTATCTTCCGCAGAAAGCATTGCCGGATTAGTATAGCATAACCGGGGTCCAAGATCAAGATATCCGACATCTTCCCATTCTGTTATATCTTCAGATGATTTGGTGCGTGTGAAGTAGAAGCCGCCATTGTGCCTGGTAAAAAATGCCATTAATCTGCCGTCAGGTAAAAAAAGCAGTGAAGGATTTACATGGTCATCGCGCTGCAACTCAGGGTAAATGACAACTTCTTTCTTTTCCCCGGTCTGATGATCGTAATATGAGATTGTAATATCCCCTGTTGAGGTAACATATCCGGCATAGGTCCTTTCATGGTCACCTTTATGATATACGGCGCGCGGATCTGAAAACCAGCACCATGCACCGTCTTCTGAAAATATTTGTATAGTGTTCCCTTCCGGGGAATTGCTATTAAATGAGAAATTTACTGCCGCCAGCAGGATCAGTAATAGAAACAGGATTTTTTTGACCATCGGATGCTATTTTAGAATGCTCAGGTTTTCGATTCTGCAAAATACTTAAAAATACTCAAAATGCCATTTTTTCTATACTTTGATCTGTCTGTAAATGATGAGGATTTCCCGTAAAATTTTTTCATCTTGCCTGTGTATAATATTAAGATAAAATTTTTTATGTTCATTTGTAAGGTAAGGTTAACTAATAAAGCATGGCCACAGGAAAAAAAACATCCATCCGTCATCTTGCTTCAACAGTTGCTGTTATTTCCATAATACTTCTCGGAATTGCACTGGCAGGAATGTCGTCCTATCGTCCGGGACTTTTCGGACTCTTGTGTGCCGGAGCCCTCTTCATAATGAACCACGACAAGCTGCGAGGCTTTTCATTTACTGCATGGGTCCTGGTTTGTGTAGGCTTTGCCCTTGCCTGGCCCCAATACCTGCACAGTTGGGGTGGCTTCGAACTTCCACTGCTGATAGTGCCGCTCACACAACTGATAATGTTCGGTATGGGTACCACCCTCAGCCTGAAAGATTTTTCCGGTATTATTGTGGCTCCCTGGCCGGTACTGCTTGGCGTAGTACTTCAGTTCGGGATCATGCCGGTCATAGGTTTTGCCGTGGCACTGTCACTGGGCTTTGAGGGTGAGCTGGCAGCTGGTATTGTGCTTATCGGCTCGGTTTCGGGAGGGGTCGCTTCAAACCTGATGGCATTCATTGCCGGGGCCAATGTAGCGTTATCTGTTACCATGACAGTTGTTTCAACTTTTGTGGCACCGCTGATGACACCATTGCTCATGAGCTTCTTTGCCGGACGGTTTATCCCGATCGATACCCTGGCCATGATGATAGGGGTGGTAAATATTATCGTGATACCGGTTGTTGCCGGACTGCTTGCACATGCGGTGCTTTACAGCAGAAGGCCGTGGGCTGTGTCAGCCGGCTATCTTTTACTTGTGGCGCTTGTTTCTGCCCTTGTTGCAGCCTCATCTTTTGCAGCAGATCCGGAAGTTTTCGGAATTTTTGCCCCGCTGCGGAACGGAATTGTGCTGGGTGGTTCGCTTTTATCGGTTGTGGCTCTGGCAAAGATCATTGTCAGCGTATGGCTCGGGAGGCCGAATACCTGGATAGACAAAACGTTGCCTATGGTATCGATGACCGGTATATGTGCAATACTTGCCATTATAATTGCACAGACCCACGATGTGCTTATGGAGGCGGGACTTCTGCTGGTTCTTGCCGCTGTCGTGCACAACCTTTCAGGATACGGTCTGGGTTACTGGGGAGCAAGAGGGTTCGGTTCATTGCTTGGCAGATTGGGGTACATGGCTGGTTTAAGGGAAACCGCAGCTCCGCTTATTGATGAGGCCGGCTGCCGCACAGTGGCCTTTGAGGTAGGCATGCAGAACGGGGGAATGGCAACGGGACTGGCAATGGATGTGCTCAGAAGCCATGTGGCTGCCCTGCCGCCAAACCTGTTTGGCACATGGATGAACATTTCGGGTTCGGTGCTGGCAAACTGGTGGAAACGAAAACAAAATAATAATAACAGAATATCAGGAAGTTATTGACATACCCGGAGTCTGCCTGCATGCAAAAATAAAAATTTACCGTTTTTAAACTTTCAGGCTTCTTACTTGTTAACTGATTATAACATAAAAGAGTAATAAGCTGTTTTCAAACATGTTAAAGTGAAAACTCATGGGAAAAAAAGATAATCCCCGGATCAAAGACCAGGAGCAGTATGAAACCTTAAGAGAAAAGGGTGAGAGCAAGGAAAAGGCCGCGAGGATCGCAAATACACCTGATTCCGGGAAAAAGGGTGGGAAAGCCGGTAAATATGAGGAACGATCAAGAAATGACCTTTTGAAAAAGGCAGAAGAGGTAGGGATCAAAGGCAGATCCAAAATGTCCAAAAAGGAGTTGATCGAAGCCCTGAGAAATCATTAGAACCCGGATCATTCCCCGGCCGGGCGGTACAGGAAGTGAAAGAGTGATCTTTATCAGATATAGCAAAATATCAAACTAAGGTGAAGAACAGAAAAAAGATCAGACGATACCGCCTTATAGCCAGAATAAACAGGTTTACCGAGATCCCTCTTATCATTCTGGGTTTCGGATGGTTGATACTTCTCGTTGTGGAATTGATCTGGCAACTGACTCCATTTTTGCGGAATCTTGTTACTGTTATATGGATAATCTTTATTGCTGATTTTATAATCAAGCTTATTCTGACACCCGAAAGATGGCAATTTCTTGGAAAAAACACACTCACAATTATCTCACTTTTTATTCCTGCATTCAGGATTTTCAGGATTTTCTCAGGCTTAAGGCTACTCAGATCGTTCGGCTTCATAAGGAGTGTCCGTGTTATAAGAGTAGTAGGTTCTGTTAACCGGGGGATGCGGGTTCTGGGAAGAACCCTGGAAAGACGGGCTTTCGGATACGTGTTCCTGTTGACACTCCTCATTTGTTTTGTTGGTGCTGCTGCCATGTATGCTTTTGAAGATCCCGGTGCTTTCGCAAATTATGCTGATGCCTTATATTGGACAGCGATGCTATTAACTACAATCGCCAGTGATTACTGGCCTCAAACGCCCGAAGGAAAAACCATCGGTTTTCTTTTGGCAGTA
This sequence comes from Bacteroidales bacterium, assembly GCA_007123885.1. Taxonomy (GTDB): domain Bacteria; phylum Bacteroidota; class Bacteroidia; order Bacteroidales; family PUMT01; genus PXAP01. The sequence continues at coordinate 9,305 of SLGC01000155.1, forward strand.
TACAGTCTCGGCGTACTTGGATATTTTACAGCTACACTTGCCTCATTTTTTATCGGGCAGGATGCAACAAGTAAAAAGGCGGAAGTAGCCGGATCAAAACAAATAGAAGAGATGGCCAGAGATCTCAAACTTTTAAGTGATGAAATCAGGAACAGGAAGAATGAAAATTAGATACAGGTGCACGGATAACTCTTATTAAGAATGTTTCCACATAATTAAACAAACAGGGCATAAAAATTGTTACTGTATAGACAGGCAATAAATAACCCAATGAAAAGACTGCTTTCATACTTATTGATCGTATCCGTGCTGGCATTGTTCCACAATAACATTGCCAACTGGCATTACCACAAACTGCCCAACGGGATTGTAGTTGAGCATGCCCATCCCTTTAACAAAGCAGCTTCAGACCCATCCAATCCATTTGAAAGACATCAACATAGTGATATAGAATACCTGATCCTGGATCTTGTATATTCAATTGGTTATATTATAATACTGCTGTTCCCCGGATTACTGATTTTTTTGAACCGGCAAGAAATTAAACGGATTTTGCTGCCCGTTCCGGTATTTTCCGGTAATAACCAGACACTGCCCCTTCTGCGTGCTCCCCCCATCAATCCTGCATGACCACAGATGACGGTATCTGAGGTCGATGCCGCATCTGATCAATACCTGATAACTGAAACAGTATCTTAAATACCGGGACTGAATAAGAAAAACGGGTTCATTAATGAGCTGTTTCAAAGAAATTAACAAAATACATAATTAACAATGACACAGATAGTTATACTGCTAGCCCTGCTTTCTTCTCCTTTGACAGTTTTTGACGGAGGAGATGTACAGGGGACTGACGCAAATGTTTTCGGACATGTTGTGAGTGCCGAAGACGGGGAGCATATTCCTTTTATCAATGTAATTATTGAAGGAACAAGGATCGGGACAATTACTGATGCCTCCGGGCATTACATGCTTACCAACCTTCCGGTTGGAAAACATACCCTGGTGGTAAAGGGCATGGGCTATGAACCGGAGTCGGTTGAGTTTGAGATCTCAGCCAATCAGACAATAGAGATCGACATCGAGATATCCTATACAGGAGTGGATATGGATGAGGTTATAATAACAGCATCACCGACAGCGAGCGGCTTCAGGTACCAGCCTGATATGGCATATATGGGCGAAGATCTGCAGAGAAGGGCCGAGGTTTCCTTCGGGGAAATGTTAAACGGCGAGCCCGGCGTAGCTATGAGATCGATGGGCTCGGCACCTGCCAGACCTGTTATAAGGGGAATGGATGGCGACAGGATCCTTGTCCTCGAGAACGGGGAAAGGATGGGCGATATTTCCGAAACATCGGCCGATCACACCATTTCCCTTGATCCGATGGTGGCGAGCAGGCTTGAGATCGTAAGAGGACCGGCCAGCCTTCTTTATGGTTCCAGTGCGCTGGGCGGGGTTATCAACCTTATGACCACAGACATACCTGACAGGTGGGACAGAGGCTCTTCAGGAGTTGTATCCCTGCAGGGAGCCTCCATGAACAGCATGGGAGCAGGTTTCGGCCGGTATACATACGGAAATGACAGCTGGGCTGTATCCGGCAGGTTCGCCCACAGGCAAACGTCAGATATAACCACTCCCGACGGCGTATTGAGTGGTTCATCAATGAATAGTATTGACGGATCTCTTGGAATAGGATTTGACACAGGACGCTCAACAGGCGGAATAAGTTATTCACTTTCGGATATGGCGTATGAAATTCCCGAAAACATTCATGACCCTGATGAAGGGGTGGAGATCAAAATTCAGAGGCAGGCCCTGCAGGGCCGTGTGAATTTCAGGAACGAAGGCTTTTTTGATCGCGGTCAGCTGCGCTTCAATGCAACACATATGTTCCAGCAGGAAATAGAATACGAACTGGAAGATGGAATAAGAGATGAAGACATTGAGATTGAATATGAAAAATCTGCCTTAAGTTCCACCTATACAATACAGCATAAACCTTTTGAATTTTTCGATCGCGGGGCGCTCGGATTTAACCTGCATGGTCACAGGCTTGATGTCGGGGGCCCCGAGGCGTACACTCCCGGTGAGTTGAGAATGAACCTGGGTGTTTTCACTTTCCAGGAAATCCCGCTTTCGGCAACAGTGAGGCTGCAGGCAGGGTTGCGGTTTGATATCCAGCATACCGGCGCACTTGCAAATGATGCATTTCCGGATATAACAAGCAGCAGGAACGCTTTTAACTATACCGGATCCATTGGATTTAACCACAGGCCTGTCGAGGGATTGGAGATTGGCGGACAGTTTGCAAGGTCTCACCGTAACCCCTCAGTGGAAGAGCTGTTTGCCGATGGCGCTCACCTCGGATTGGGAGTTTATGAGATTGGAAGTCCAAACCTCAGGGATGAAATAGGTCAGGGTGCAGACCTGTTTATGCGGTGGACAAACGGTATCATTGATTTTGAAGTAGCAGGATTTGTCAATTATTTCAGGAATTACATAATTTTTGAACCCACCGGGGAAGTCGATCCTGTTTCCGGGTATCCTGTTTTCGAGTATCTGGGTGATGAGGCAAGACTTATGGGAGGTGAATTTTCCGCTCTTTTACGACCTCATGCCAACATGGAAATCACACTTGGAGCTGATTATGTCGACGGTAGGAGGCTGAACAACGGCAGGTTCTACCTGCCTTTTATCCCGCCTCTGAGACTTATGGCAGATATTGAATACGATTTCGGGCGTGCGTGGGTCGGAGGCAAGGTACATTCTGCCACCAGCCAGCAGCGGGTGGCACCGGGTGAAGAGACCACCGGTGGCTATACATTGCTCGGTCTTTCAGCCGGTTACAGGCTAAATTCTCCTGCAAGGCAGGTAATAGTTCTGCGGGTGGATAATTTACTTGATGAGCGTTACCGTGATCATCTTTCAAGGATAGAGGACAGGAACGTGCTGATGCCAGGGAGGAATTTCACACTTGCCTACCGGTTGTTTTTCTAACACCGGATTTAAGATTCATGTGAATAAACTTTAGTTATAAGATTGTAAATCATGCACATATAGTTTGCATTTAAGTTATTTTGGCATTGCATAGGGATGTATCCCCTTGTTTATTCATCTCTTTTTGTCTGACGAAGTCTGATGGGGATTCATTCGTATAAAGTATAGTTCTTAAATTGTCTCACAATGTGTTACGAATTCATGATTCGGATATTTTGCTTTTCAATCCATGGATCATCCATGCTTTATACATGCCTTTTTGTGTGACCCGGCACATGGATGATTCATAAGGGGATATCAGAATTTGATTTTGGGTGCAAAATCCCATACACCATGTTGAGAGAAACGGGAAGGAGATTGCCCCCTTCCCGTTTTAAATCTGAGGCGCCTGAGTGGTTTTGGGCCGGTTATCCGGCCGGTCATCCGGACCCTGATACAGGTTACCTGTAAAGGGTTCCCGGAATAACCCGGCATTAACGATTCAATTTCTTTTTGAAGTAATATTTCCATCAATTAATACCATGCCGGCGGCATTATTGATGATATCCCCTTTTTTGCCGGACATGATGATGTTGTGACGTAAAACGGTCCCCTCACAGTCACCATTCAGTTCTATGGAATTCATCATCACAGGATCAGGACTGGTTTCATAGATCCTGCAGCCGGATACCAGGATATTTTTGCTGCTGTTGATCTGCACGCCTGTATGTTTCGGATTGCTTATATGATTTCCCCTGAGGGAAACGTTCCTGCTTTCATTTATGGTAATTACCCCGCCGGGATCATTATCCACTCCATCAATTATATTATCAGTCATAATTATATTATCACAATTTGAGATTGTAATTCCTCCGGGTGCGTATTCGGCCCGCCCTGTGGCATAATCGCGGTTATGGTCAAAAACATTTGTGCCCAAAACTATATTACGGCTGTTTTCCATTATTACATTATGTTCGTATCCACGAATGAAGGTATTTCCCGTTATACTGATCCCATGAGTATTATCCAGGTGGATGTTGATCATCTGGCTGCTGATATGATTTCCGGTAATTGACAATAGTCCGATCTTCTCATTGCTATCACCATATCCTGTAAACCTGATGTTGGCTCCACCATGGGTCGGCAAAGCCTGAATAGTATTGGAGGTAATGGTTCCTTCCCTTATGCTGCCTCCCATTGAACAATCAAACCAGATATCCGCCGATTCAACTTCTTCTGCACTTCCACGCGGCGCACAATTGTATTCTATATCGTTGCCGGTGATCTGGATGTTCCGGATCTCGCTGTTTGTAACCTTTATACCCCCGAGAAGATTATAGCTGATATGACTGTTGCTTATTATGATCTGGTGAAGATTGACGGAATCAAGATATATCCCCACTCCATTGCAGTTGTATATGTGGCTGTCGGTTATTATCACATTCCGGTTGCGGGATCTAAGATGAATGCCATGATGGACGTTTCGTATCAGAACTGAATTTATAATAGCCATATGGGTATATTTAATTTCGAGTCCTGCGGCCTCAGGATGTTTGCCAGTTATTTCAAGCGCCTGCACCACCGGCATCCGTTCTTTTTCCCAGACCTGACCGGTAACTGACGCCGGACTGGCAGTGCCATGATGTGAACCGGTGATCCGGAAGGCCGGTCCCGGTCCTTCCATCATAATTCTTGCGGTTCCGCCATATCCTGAAATTCCCAAAAGCCCATTTTCAGAAAGATCAACATGTATGGTTGAGGTGATCCGGTATGTGCCTCCGGGAAATACTACCATTCCGTGGGCGCTACCTGCAACAGCTGCTCTTATGGCTTCGGTGTCGTCTGCAATACCGTCACCACTGGCGCCAAAATCTCTAACATTTACCGGACTTCCTGCTACATTGTCAATTCCGCTGCCTGCATTTGCAACTGTTTTTTGAGTGGCAAGTGTTACAATAATAAGCAGAACAAGGTAAAATATCCGTTTTGAATGACGCTTAATTATTTTCTGCATAGATTTGTTATTAATAGTTGATATAAGAAAAATAATCTGCAATAAAAATTGCAGCTCGTGAAAATTAAAATCATGTTTCAGAAAGGGATTCTAATGTTAACCTGAATGCAATATCCGGTAATATAAAGTAAAACACAAAAATTATTTGCCTTTTCTTCCCTGTCCATTCTCAACCTGACAAATAGCAGGTTCAATTGGACTTTATTCCCGCATTATGACAACAAACCAATTTTTCTGCGATGATAAACAGGTTAAAGAGATATTAATCTATTACCCGGAACAATTTCAGGCAAATGATACGGTAAGTATGTCCAGTGCGATTATTTAGAAATATTTCAAATAGAACGTTGAGAGATGTTTTATGTGCCTGATAATTCGGATAATAAGAAAAAATATATTAATTTTCGAAACAAATACCCAATTTAAGGTATTGTGGCGTAGTGTTTCCTGTTTATATTTGCCATTGTTATTGAGTTAACGATTATAAGGATACGGTACAGGAATATGAAAAGAGTGTTATTCATACTGATGATTTTCCCGGTGTGCTTTGTGATGTTTAACAATGCAGCCTACAAACACCAGCATATTCTATCCGACGGCCAGGTCATCGAGCATGCCCATCCGTTTCAGCCCTGCAGCTCCAATGGAGGCGACGGTTCAGGACACCAGCATACAAAAAGCGAAATTCTTCTTTACAGCATTATTTCAGACTCACCGGTTATTGTAATGCTGATGCCGTTATTTCTGGCTGTTTTCCGCTTTAGAGAATCTGACCTTAAGATATCCGTACCCCGAAAGGATTTCTCAAACGCTCCCGTACTCTTTAAGCCTCTTAGGGCTCCTCCCTGCATATTTTAATGTTACACCTGTTTTTTCAATTCATCTTCCCGAAACATATCCTGTTTTTCAAAACCGGATGGATTGAAAACAGAAGCTAGGTGTTCCGACCCAATTGACTCCGTACTTATCAAATTCTGATCAACCTGTCAAAAGCTAATAAAATGATACTGTCACTGGTGAGCCAGGAAAAAAAAGCGAAAGCCGGGTATAATTTTCCGGCACGACAGGATGATCTTTTGAACGAACTTCCGGAGTACAAACATCAGGCATTTGAAAAGAAAAATATGCACGTGCATCATGATGAACAAGCAACATGGCAGCATCACTTTGCAGATTTAAATTTAAAAAATGAAGCTTTTAATTTTTTGCCTGTTAATTCTCTTCAACAGTGTTAAATTATACGGGTCCGATCTGACTGCGGAAACAGGTGCAAGTATTTCCGGGTTTATTATTGAAAGTGACAATGGAGAACCTGTTCCCTTTATCAATATTTTAATTGAAGGCACAAAGATAGGAACAATCACCGATGCGGGAGGGCATTACAGTCTGACAAATCTCCCCGAAGGAAAACAGAACCTGATTGTAACAGGAATGGGTTATGCAGTTACAAGAATTGAACTTGAAGTAAGGTCCGGACAAATCCTGGAACGCAACATTGAGGTTCAATACCAGGGCATCAACCTTGATGAGATAGTTATCACTTCTTCACCCGTAGCACGCGGGTTCCGTTACCAGCCTGATAATATATATACCGGCGAGGAGCTGCAAAAGCGGCCCGATATTTCCTTTGGCGAGATGCTTGACGGAGAGCCCGGCATTGCAATGAGATCAATGGGACCAACCCCAAGCCGGCCGGTTATAAGGGGGCTCGATGGAGGCCGTATACTGATTCTTCAAAACGGTGAACGGATGGGTGATGTATCGGAAACTTCAGCAGGTCATGCCATATCAATGGATCCCCTGAGTTCCAGCAGGGTGGAGGTCGTTCGCGGACCGGCCAGCCTCCTTTACGGTTCAAGTGCTATTGGCGGGGTCATAAACCTGATGACTGCAGATATTCCTGATAACTGGGATAAAGGTCCTTCCGGAGTGGTATCGTTGCAGGGTGCTTCCAACAACAACATGGGAGCGGGTTTCGGCAGGTATACATGGGGAAATGAAAACCGGGCTGCATCAGGCCGTTTCGGATACCGGAAAGCCGGAGATGTCACGACACCGCTCGGGGTTGTACCCAGTACATATATGGAGAACTATGACGGTTCACTTGGAATCGGATTTAATAATGACCGGCTCAACGGAGGATTTAATGTGGGACTGGGCAGGCAGCATTACGGGATTCCCGAAGAACTTGACGATCCCGATGAAAGTGTGGAAGTGCGTATCCGGCAGCAGCTTATGCAGGGGAGATTGCAGTTCCGGGTAAATGATTTTTTTGACAGGGCCCAGTTCCGGATGCATGCCTCACGGTTTATCCAGCAGGAAGTAGAGATGGAATTTGAAGATGGCATACTGGAGGAGGATGTGGAAATTGAATTCAATTCCATGAATTTCAGCTCAACGCTTACCATTCAGCACAAACCGGTTGGGATTTTTGACCGTGGTGCTATCGGCCTGAATATTTATGGGCGAAAACTCGATATATCGGGCGATGATGCCTTCACTCCCAATGAGGAACGCATAAATTTAGGGGTTTTCACATTCCAGGAGGTCCCTGTTTCGAGGATCATGCGGTTTCAATTTGGCGGAAGGATCGATTTTTTGCGGGCAACTGCTCTTCCCAATGAGTTCCTTGATATGAACATAAGCCGCAGTACCTTTGTTTATGCAGGTTCGGCGGGAATTAACCTGCGGCCGGTCGAAGGCCTGGAGATTGGGGGACAGCTTGCAAGATCGCACCGTTATCCGATGCTTGAAGAACTTTTTGCCTATGGCCCCCATCTTTGTGCCGGACTTTATGAGATCGGAAGTATCGATCTGAGAGACGAGATCGGATATGGAGGCGATCTGTTCGTCAGGTTGTCAAAAGGCAGGATCCATATTGAGGCTGCCGGTTTTTACAACCACTTCAACAACTATATCATTATGCAGCCTACCGGTGAGATTGATGAGGGCTCAGGGTTGCCCGTGGTTGAATATCAGAGTGACAGGGCAAGGATGTATGGCGGGGAGGTTTCTGCCGGAATGGATATATTCAAAGGTCTCAAGGCAGATCTTGGCGTAGATTATGTTTTGGGTCAGCGGCTGGCAGAAGAAAAGGAATTTTTACCTTTTATGCCTCCTTTCAGGTTCTCGGCAAAACTCGAATATGACTACGGAAAAGGATGGATCGGTTCCCGTGCCCGTGCAATAAGTGCACAGAACCGGGTAGCACCTGAGGAAGATAGTACAGATGGGTATACCCTGCTTGATATTAATGCCGGTTACCGTCTGAACAGTACCGGACAGCATATCCTTATTCTAAGGGTGCAGAACATTCTTGACATTGTTTACCGTGATCATCTTACCAGGATCGAGGAGAGAAATTTCCCTATGCCTGGCAGGAATTTCAGTCTTGCATACAGGTGGTTCTTTTAACAGCAATACCCGGTTAAGATTCCCCACGCATCATACCCGCGTATGCTTTGCCAGGCCACCATCGTATGGTTAATTACCTGATACATGACTTATTTTCATCAGTGACCGTCAAAATCAAAAACAGATTATCCTAAACAGGAATTTGGGTACCTGAATTAAACAATATAATTACAGGATATTGCAGAAGCCATACGATACTTGTTAAAAAATTAATAGAAGTATATACATGAGTAGAATAATGAATAATTATAAATTAATTTCCAGTCCAAAAAGCCATAAAACCATGAAACTTTTCAAATTATTAAACATGTTCATCCTTAGTGTGCAGATTATGAGCATTATGCCAGCCAGTGCAAATTACAGGCAGGATAATAATTCCGGTATTTACGGAAGGGTATTACACGATGGGGAAGGTGCCCCCTTTGTAACCGTCCATATAAAGGGAACATCAACCGGCACCTCTACCGATGCCGATGGATACTTCAGGCTTGATGGCATTCCTTCCGGCAGGCATATCATTATGATTCAGGGCATAGGATACGAAAATAAAGAGTCAACTATGCGTCTGGCACCCGGGAGGATCATGGAGATTGAATTCAATATTGAACAGGATTTCCTGCTTATGGAACAGGTCGTTGTATCGGGCAGCAGGGTAGGAGCGCTAAGGTATCTGCCCGGATCTGCCGGGATATTGACAAGCCGTGAATTACGGGCCATAGCACCGTTGAGCGGGAATGAAGTCCTTCGCACCATAACCGGCGTCCATGTTGTGGAGGAGGAGGGTGCAGGATTGCGCGCCAATATCGGGATCAGGGGTCTGGATCCGGATAAGAGCAGGAATGTCCTGATGCTTGAGGATGGAATTCCTGTAGCACTCGGTCCTTACGGTGAGCCGGAAATGTACTTTACACCGGGCATTGACAGGATGAGCGGGATTGAGGTACTTAAAGGCAGCGGTTCAATTCTTTACGGCCCTCAAACCATTGGCGGTGTGATCAATTACATCACAGCCGATCCCCCGGTGGAGAGCTCCGGGTTTGCGAGATTCAGCGGCGGACAGGGAGGCTATTATACCGGAAACCTGGGTTACGGCAATACTTTAGGGAATACCGGCTTTACTGTCAACTACCTCAGGAGACAGGCAGAAAACCTGGGCCAGACTCAATTTATTCTTGATGATATAAATAGTAAAATCCGTTTTGATGCCTCTCCCCGTTCAGATATCATGGTGAAGCTCGGAATTTACAATGAGAATTCCAATTCCACTTACGTGGGACTGACCCAGTCCATGTTTGATGCCGACAAATATGACTTTGCCAGGATCGCACCAGACGACAGGCTTGAGGTGCGGCGTTACTCTATCGGTGTCACCCACAATTTCAGGGCGAATGAAAACCTGCAGCTCAATACTGCCGCCTATGCCTACACAACAACAAGAAACTGGAAAAGGCAGGATTTTACATATGATGCCGGAGCATCAAACCTGACCGGAATAAACTGGGGTGACAACGGTTTACGGGATGGTGCAATTTATCTGAGAAACAGTACAGGAAACCGCAACAGGCAGTTCGAGGTTGCTGGGATCGAGCCCAGGCTTACATACCGGTATAGCTTCGGCGGAAGGGAAAACATTCTGGATGCCGGCACCCGGCTGCTTTATGAACGTGCCTACGAGCAAAGGGTGGATGGCACTTCTGCTACAGCCACATCAGGAAACCTTCGTAATGACGAGGTAAGGACAGGACATGCATTGAGCGCTTTTGCGCAGAACAAGATGATTGTCAATGACAGGCTCTCCTTAACTGCCGGGATCCGAGCCGAAGCCCTGCAATATGAACGTCGCATTCTCCGGTCAAACCATGCCGATACTGATATCAGGAACACAACCAGGGTGGCTGAAATTATACCCGGCGGGGGGTTTAACTTCAACTTCACCGACGGGATCGGGCTGTTTGGCGGTGTGCACAGGGGATTCGCACCTCCCCGCATAAAGGATGCTATAAGCAATGATGGTACAGATTTGGAACTGGATGCTGAAAAGAGTTGGAACTATGAACTTGGAATGAGGAATGAGTTTTCCAATATCGCAAAGTTTAATGTTACCCTCTTCCTTATGGAATTCTCAAACCAGGTGATACCGGTTTCCGAATCTTCAGGAGGTGCGGGTGCAGGTCTTATAAACGGTGGGCGCACTAACCACCGGGGAATAGAAGGGGAGCTGCTTCTTGATATCTCAGTACTTTCAGGTATGCGTGGTAATATGGTGATGGCTGTTAATTCTACTATTACCGAATCCAATTTTTCGGGCGACCGGTTTGTTGCACAGTATTACTGCCATCACGTTGATGAGGTTATATACATGAATATTAAAGGCAACCGCACTCCTTACGCTCCCGCTTTCACTTCATCGGCTTATCTTCAGTATGAGACCGACCGGGGGTTTGGCTTCAGACTGAAAGGGCAATTCACCGGAAGCCAGTATACCGATGTTCTTAATACCGGATATGTCAATGAATGGTTTGAAAAATCAGCAGCAGATGACCATAACTATTACCAGGCTACTGCAAATGGCCGCATAGGGATGATGCCCTCATATTTTATAATGGATGTATCGGCATGGTACAGCCTCTCATCAGGGATCGCAGTAAACATGCAGGTAAGGAACCTGTTTGATCAAAGATATATCGTTTCCCGCAGGCCGCAGGGCATAAGGGTCGGGTTGCCCAGGATGGTCAACGCAGGCATAAGCTATAATTTTTAACTTGCTATCACGGCATCATATCCGAGATCAAACTGTGGGGAAGGCTTTACGGGAGAAATTCCTGAAAAAAAAACATGGGGAGGTCTATGGGCCTTCCCATGTTTTTTGCTGTATTGCATTTCAGGAGATATTACCGGCCTGTTTTTTTGGAATCAATGGCATCTTCTATGGCCATGGTGAATAGTTCCGGAATATCCAATCCAAGTGCTTCTGCCTGCTGCGGAATGATACTGGTGTCGGTCATTCCGGGGACTGTATTTATTTCCAGGAAATAAAACCTGTCATTATCGAGAATATAATCAACCCGCACAATTCCCCGGCAATCGAGCACATCATAGATCAGTGAAGAAATTTCCTGACACTTCCCGGTAAGGTCCTTTGAAATTCTTGCAGGTGTTATCTCATCCGCCTGCCTGTTGTATTTTGCATCGAAATCAAAAAACTCATTCTTGCTCACTATCTCGGTCAGCGGAAAAAGTATCTGCCTGTCTGTACTTTTGAAGACCCCGCCTGTAAGTTCGGTGCCGCTTATATATTCTTCAATTATCACCTCGCTGTCTTCGGCCAGGGCTTTTTCAACGGCATCCTTTACCTGAGATTCACTGGTAATCCTTGATACACCGAAACTTGACCCTCCGTTATTTGGTTTTATAAAACAGGGAAGGCCTATTTCTGCCACTATTCTCCGGGGGTCATACCTGTCACCCTTGCGAACCAGCATGGCTTTTGGTGAGAGTATTCCAAAATTATTGAGAAATCCTTTACATACATACTTATTGAAGGTAAGGGCCGAGGTCAGCACTCCACAGGTAGTATAAGGGATATCAAGCAGATCAAAATATGCCTGTAGTTTTCCATCTTCGCCCGGAGTACCATGAATGGCCATAAAGACACAGTCAAAGAGAATCTTTTCCCCGTCACGGGTAAAGGAAAAATCATTTTTATCAATTTCAGGTCCGGGATCATCTATAGTGCCATTGATCCACCTGTCATCTTTTATCGTTACCATCCAGGGTCTGTATAGCTTCTTGTTAAGTGCCCCAATGATGTTGGCGGCACTTGCAACGGAAACGATGTATTCCGATGAGTCTCCGCCGGCAACTACGGCAATGTTTTTCTGCATTTTTTATAGGATTAATTACCGGATTATTTAACGCAAAATTAAAAAATCCCTGATTGGATATATAAAAGTATGGTCGTTTATCATCATAAGCTGATCCGGCTCGGCATAACTTGAACTTGATCGAAATAAAGCACCTTATTATGAAAATTTAGTAGATAATATATTACTATTTGCATGGAGCGGAAAATTTACATGGCAGCTTCATCTTCCCTTGATCCTGTATATCTCCTCCATTTTTCCAGCAGTTCATTCATGTCACCGGGCAGGGGAGATTCAAAATGGAGCTCTTTTCCTGATACCGGGTGGGTAAATCCCAGTGTTTTTGCGTGAAGTGCATGCCGGGAAAGTATCTTGAAACAATTCTGGACAAACTGCCTGTACTTTGTAAAGGTGGTCCCCCTTAAAATGCGGTCGCCCCCGTATCTTTCGTCATTGAACAGCGGATGGCCGATGTGTTCCAGATGAACCCTTATCTGGTGTGTTCTTCCTGTTTCAAGCCGGCATTCAACGAGGCAAATGTAACCGAAGTTTTCAATAACCCGGTAATGGGTGACTGCATGCTTGCCTTCCCCGGCTTCCGGAGAAAATACGTCCATTTTCATTCTGTCTCTACGGTGGCGCCCGATATTTCCTATTATGGTTCCTTCATCCGGTTCAGGTACACCCCAGACTATTGCAAGGTATTCCCTCCTGGTCTTCCTGTCGAAGAACTGCTTTGCCAGCCTGTTCATTGCCAGTTCAGATTTGGCAATTACCAGCAGTCCACTGGTGTTTTTATCTATCCTGTGCACCAGTCCGGGTCTCATCTCTCCCGATTTAAACAAAGGCAGATCCCTGAATCTCCATGCAAGTGCATTTACCAGGGTTCCTGTATAATTGCCATGGCCGGGATGCACAACCATACCTGCTTCCTTATCGACCACCACAAGATGGTCATCTTCATACATGACATTAACCGGAATATCCTCGGGAACAAGTTCAATATCCCTGGGAGGGTAGGCCATCACGATGGTGATTATATCTCCTGGCCTGACTTTATAGCTGGGCTTGACAGGGTTGTCGTTTACCAGTATGTTTCCTGCGGCAGCAGCATTTTGGATCCGGTTTCTTGATATATTTTCGATGCGGTTAACAAGGAACTTATCCACACGAAGAAGTTTCTGGCCCGGGTCGGCCACAAATCTGTAATGTTCATATAAATCGGCTGATTCTTTCAGGTCATTGCCGGCCGGAACTTTTGACATCGATAGAATGCTTTATTTTATGAGGATCTTTTTTGTTTCAACCCTTTTGCCGATTTCCGCATGAAGGAAGTAAACACCTGGTGGAAATGCGGACAGGATGATACTTTGTTCAAACCCGTTTCCCTGGTATACCACCTGGCCAACAGGATTGAACAGCCTGTATTTGACAAGGTTCCTTTCAACATCCGCATCAAGGTCTATGTAGAGAATATTGCCTGCCGGATTAGGATAAATTTTGATAACCGAATTTTTCGCCTGCTCCTTTACCGCAGTTTTGGGCGGGCCGCCTAAAAAAGGTCTGATCATAAGCGAACCTTCGAAGGAAGTGTTTTTCCATTCTCCACTGATGTTGTAAAAAATGCGGTTTTTATTATTGTTGTTCACATCCCATCCTATATTCAGGAACTCGGGTGTAGTCTGGATTATTCCTACATAAAATACCCGGGGAACTTCAATCGGGGAATCCAGATAATAGGTATGGAACCTGTTAAGTTCATTCTCATAAAAAGGTCTTTCGCCTTCCTGAAAATAAAGCAGGTTTCCAGGCCTGCCGTTGTTATCATCCCAAATGGCAAGATGAAAATAGTGGCGTGACATATGGTTTAGTGACTGATTAAAGTAAATGTCGACAGCCCGCAGCGTGTCGGTAAGATATGTTTTGAACCTGTATGCAATCCTCGCGTTTTCAGTCCCTCCCCCATGCAGACCATAGCCATTCTCGGCAGTCCCGTCATCAAGGGCAAAATAGTTGTCGAATACCTGGAACAAGGAGATTGTATCATTGCCTTTGAAATCATTATCATCTGTTGATAACCAGGCTTTTATTTTAAATAGAGCAGAATCGCTGGAAGCAGATGCAAATGTATAGGCAATATCCTGATCGTATTCCAGTACCTGTTGGGGTCCGAGGGAGGCAGAACCCCCGGAAAAAGAATGTACAACCCTGTTCTCATGAACATTATATATTGAAAAGTGCCTGTTTGCCGATCGCGGAACAATATCATTATTACGAATTGTAACGGGTACTGTGGATGCCATTTCAGCTGTCCTTCCGGCATGAAAATGGGTCCACGGCATTGAGTTATAATTGTTCAGCAGCGAATACAATGTTTTAACAAAGGCAATATCCCTGAAGACTGTGTCTGCATGGCCCCTGTTTTTGTCGAGGTATACATAGTCGATATGCCAATGGTCGCAGTTGCTGATTGCCCCGGGATTAAAACGATTGTCTGCAACCGAGGCCAGGTTGCTGAACCGGAACCTGAAACCCTGATCCAGATAATGGGGATCATTGACCGGTATCATAACCAGCCTGAATTCATGGAGACTGTCGCCCGGTACCGACCATACCAGGGTCCATGCATCTGATCCAGGTGAATAAAACTCCAGCCTGAGCGAATCATGGGACTGTGGCTTGTCACCTTTACCCTGGGGCTGGTAGAAAAAGCTCAGGTAAATGCTGTCTGCGGGATTATAATCAAGATTTACAGGTCTTGATGTCAGGTGGTCAGCTACAAAGGGCCAGGTGGACGCATTCTCATAAAGGGCGCCTGTATGATCTATGGCATCAAAGGTTGCAACACCTATTGAAACAGGGTTCACCGGATAATCATTGTTAATGAATACATACCTGTCGGACCATTTGTCCTGGTCAGGGTAAATGGCCGACCTGGAGAAATCATCAAAAAAAGGAAGCTCCAGCATACCGGTTCCGGTAGATTTCAGCCGGAAGCTCTGCCTGTAGTGTTCACGCACGGAATGGTTTACCTCTATACCGGATAAAACTTCCTGTGAATATGAGGGAATTGATCCATATAGAAAAAGAACCAGACTAACGTATGACAATATTTTCATCATCAGGTTCAGACATAAATAAATCTGTATCCAAAACAGGGAAAAGTGTGTCCGGTACGGGAAGCCTTGTCGAATCAAGGGATAACCAAAGATCCACCATTGATCCTAGTCGTATTTGAAGGTCCGGGGTATATTCCGGCCTTTGCCTCCAGACAAATGCATTGAGAGAATCTTCCCTTGTTTTTACGGTACCATCATAAATAGCAGCACCTACATTCAGGGATGATTCCAGTATCCTGTTTCGTGCTGCTTCGTGATCCAGGTAAACCAGGTCAGGTACAAACGTCGTGCGGGTACCCAGGCCCTCACCCAAAACGAGGTCGATGCTTTCACCTCTGATAATAAGTTCGCCAGGCCTGATATCTTTACCCTTGTATTGCTGGTTAAGGACATTATTAATGGCCAGATCGGGGACATATTTAAGTTCTCCCACCTGTAATCCGTGGGTTTCAATGAGGGCTCTTGCCTGGCGGAGTGATATCCCGCGCACATCCGGAACCGGAACCCTTTCCGGGTTCATGGCATTGATTGTAAGGAAAATTGTCCTGTTTTCCTTCACCCTGAAATTAGGGGGCGGATTCTGGTCGAAGATCCTTCCCCTGTCTTCCTGACTTATGAATACCGAATCAGCCACCTGATAATTAAGTCTTCTGGCCCTTACAACCATTTCGGCTTCTTCGACGGTTAATCCGCGCAAATCAGGAACCGCGAAGGCCTGGCCATGGTTGGTATAAATTCTTAATCCAATGAATACTGAAATCACTATTATTATTCCGGCACCTGTTATTAAGGCAATATGTTTCCAGAATGTCCTGCTTGCCAGAAATTTTAAAAAATCATTCATTTGGTTGAATTAGTATCTTTATTATTACAGGTTTTATACTTGAACGAAAAGGTGTGCCTGCTATTATGTATAACTCCGGAATTAACTATTATTACCTTTCCGACATCAGGTTATATATAGCCTCCAGATTTTTTTCATTGAGAATATCTTTTGCTTCGGGGCTGTAAAGATAGTCAATACGGGATTTATATTTTTCGGTTATCTTTCCCCTGACCATCTTCATGGTGCTGTTTAGAAGTTGATTGCCTTCTGTAAAACCTTCGTCCAGTACACCTATTGAAGCCGGGAGCCATCTTTGAGGAAACATTTTTTCAAATTTCCTGCCTACCCTGTATTCATTCAGTTCCATTTCAATAAGCTTGAGCATGGCTTCCTGTCCTTCACTGGTTTCGGTTCCAAGGTTTTTTTCAGCGATCCATCTTTTCAGTGCCTCCCTGTTTGGGACTACCAGCGCAATTGTATAAGGATTCTGATTGTTATACAGCATGCATTGATCAATATACCGTGATTGCTCCGTAAATGCTTCTTCAATACCCTCCGGACTGTATTTTTCGCCATCATCGGAAATCAGCAGACTCTTAAACCTTCCCAGTACATAAAGGAATCCGTCATTGTCCATATATCCCATATCGCCGGTATAAAGCCATCCATCAACAATGGTCGATTCAGTTGCCTCCAGGTTGTTCCAGTATCCTTTCATGACATTTTCGCCCCTTACTACAATTTCTCCTTTTTCCCCAACGGGAAGTTCTCTTTTGTTTTCATCAATTATTTTGAGTTCCAGATTGCTGACCAGGTAGCCTGATGAACCAAGCTTGTGCCGTGATTCAGAATTTGATGAAATGATCGGGGAGGCCTCTGATAAACCGTATCCCTGGAACATCGGTATGCCCAGGGCATAAAAGAACCTTTGCAACTCTATATCCAGCAGTGCACCTCCACCAATAAAAAATCTCAGTCTGCCGCCAAAATTTTCCCTCACCTTAGTAAATATAATTGTATCAAAAAGCATTACCAGGGGTTTTAGCAGGATCCTGAACCCTTTTCCCCTGTTCCAGCCAATTCCATTGTATCTGTATGCTGCTGCAAGGCCAAGGTCAAAAAGCTTTTTGACAATCCTGCCTTTCTGCCTGATACCGCTTTCTATGTTTTTTCTGAAATTTTTGGCAAGTGCAGGCACACTGAGCAGGAAAACAGGTCTGATCTCCCGGATATTCTGCGGCACGTTCTTCAGCGTTTCAAGAGGGGTTTTCCCCACCTGTATTGAGGCCATACTTGCACCGCTTGCAATAAGTGTATATATGCCTGCTGTATGGGCAAAGGCATGATCCCAGGGCAGGATGAGCAGGGTTGTATACCATTCGGGCACATCCATAAGACTTCTGGCCTGCTCAACATTCGCAGTATAATTACGGTGGGACAGGATAATGCCTTTTGGATCGGCTGTGGTACCTGAAGTATAGCATATATTGGCAAAATCATCCCCTGTTATGCCCTTCCAGCGTTCATTGAACTTGCCGGAGGAGGTTTCAAGGAAGTTTCTGCCTTTTTCCCTGACTTCCCGGTAAAGAATGTCTTTTTCTTCAGGATCACCGCTTTTATCGAGAAGAATGACTTTTTCAAGTTCTTTAAGTTCATGTTTCAATTCTTTTATCTTATGAGCCTGGCCACCGGAAATGATGATCATTTTTGACCCGGAATGAGCAAGTCTGAACCTGATTTCGGAAGCATCACCAAGTTTGACAGACAGTGGTATATTAATTGCACCTGTGTAAAGGACGGCAAGTTCGGATATTACCCAGTCATTCCTTCCCTCGGATAAAAGGGCTATCCTGTCGCCTTTTGAGATCCCCAGGCTCATAAGCCCGGCGGCAAATTCAATTACGGCTTTCCTGATATCATTATAGGTTGTACTCTCATAGACTGAACCATTTTTTTCAAGCATTAATGGATTATTACCGTATTTTTTAACACTTTCTTCAAATAATTCTATGATTGTCTGCATTATTAATTATTTTGGGAAATTATTTTGAAAATTTTCAGCAAATCTTGCGTAAATGTCCACAGGCAAATATAATGTTTTGGACGGATTGTCAATCCGGTTTTGTTAACAGAAAAAAATATCCCGTGATAATCGGATATTCAGGATGCCGGACTAAATGAATATGCTGTGCTGAAAAATATCTGCGTGGCAGGTTTCATGAAGCATATGGAAAATAAAAAACAGTCCGATTATTTTTGCAAGATCAATTTTTAACCTACTTTTGGTTATATACGTAGAAAGAATAAGTTCATTATTGTTTAATATTTATTTAAGTACTCATGCAAAAGCTGATTATCATATTTCTCGGAACAATCATTCTAATGGCAGGGTGTGATTTTATTGAGAAAATTAATCCTTTCACCGAAAGCATCGATACTCTCGCTATTTACCGGCAGCGGCAGGACAGTATACGGCGCGCAGAATTGTTGTTAAGACAACAGGAGGCAGAAAGGAGGGATCTGGCAAGAGCTGACACTCTCCGGATATTACCGGAAGAAGCAGCCGGACAGACAGTTATGGAAAGATATCACCTGATTGTCGGGGCCTTCAGGACACAGTCCTATGCCAGGGACTATCATGAGAGAATTATCAACCTGGGCCATGAATCAAGGATTTTGTTGTCCGATAATGACTTCCATCTTGTAACCATAAAGTCACTGAACGATTACAGGAATGCCATTAATGAACTCAGGGCAGTAAGGGATCAGGGAGAGCATGAAGTATGGCTTTATATCAGTGATTAATCAGAATGTTTTTATTATAATTGCAACTTTCCCTCCCGGATGGTTATGCAGGAGGGAGGTTGGACTGTATAAATGGCTGCACAATCAGGTGATTTGTGAATGTTACATAGTCACATCCGGTAAATATGAACAATAAAGCTGCATGTGGGTTCGCCGAAGTTCATGTGGTATCCATGGATTGAAAATACTTTTGTGAAAGTTAACCGGACCCTGATGCCGTTAGATTATAACTAATTTTGATTAACCTGGTTTATACGAATGAACGATATTAGAAAAGCCCTGAATGAATCTGCATCCCTGAGATGGGGAATAATGCTGCTGGTGAGCTTCACCATGGCAACCAATTACTATTTTTATGATGCCCTTTCCCCACTGAAATTCCTTATGGAACGTGAACTTGGCTTCAGCTCGGCCGATTACGGGTTTTTTCAGGCGGCCTATTCGATTCCAAATGTATTTTTGCTGATGGCCATTATCGGCGGTATTATCCTTGACAGGATAGGCATCAGGATTACCGGGGCCGCCTTTATTTTTATCCAGTTCTTTGGAGCTGTTGTTACAGCATACGGAGCATCGCCCTATTTTAATGAAGGAGGATGGGGCTATGATTTTATGAATTCTTTTTTAACCCAATACTCGCCTGCACTCAAGATGACCTCGCTCGGTTTTTTCTTTTTCGGACTGGGGGCTGAAACCACAATCGTTGTAATATCGAAAGTGATTGTAAAATGGTTCAAAGGAAAGGAGATAGCTCTTGCACTTGGAATGAATGTCGCTATTGCACGCTTGGGTATGGGAGCTGCAATGATCGTTTCACCACGTCTTATTGAAGAGACACCCCAAAATCCATTGTGGCAGAACTGGACACTGCCTATCTGGTTTGGCGCCCTTCTCCTGGGTATTGGACTGCTGGCCTTTCTTGTTTACACCATATGGGATGTGAAATTTGACCGGGTGATGAAAATAAGGGATGAACATGATCCTGCCGAAGAGTTCAGGTTTGCCGATCTCTGGAAGCTTTTGACCAACCGGAGCTTTATATACATTACCATGTTGTGCGTTCTATTTTATTCTGCCGTCTTTCCCTTCATGAAATATGCTCCCGACCTTATGATAAACAAGTTCGGCGTATCCCCCACGCTGGCAGGGGATATTTCATCAATATTGCCTTTCGGCACCCTTGTGTTCACACCTGTTTTTGCCTGGGTCTGCGATTATAAAGGCAGGTCTGCATCGCTTATGGTGTTGGGAAGTCTTCTG
This sequence comes from Bacteroidales bacterium, assembly GCA_007123885.1. GTDB lineage: Bacteria > Bacteroidota > Bacteroidia > Bacteroidales > PUMT01 > PXAP01. Next base: position 29,588 of record SLGC01000155.1, read on the forward strand.
CTGGTGACGGTGCACCTTACATTTGCCTTTACCGCTATCACGCCCTTTCTGCCAATGTTCATACTTGGGATTGGATTTTCGCTGGTTCCCGCCGCCATGTGGCCGGCTGTTACAAAAATTGTCGAGACCAGAAGGATAGGAACGGCCTATGGGGCGATGTTTACTGTTCAGGCAATCGGGCTAATGGTTTTCCCCTGGCTTATCGGCATTGTACTTGACCACACCAATCCGGGTGTCGCTGAAACCCTTGCAGCCGGGGGTACGGCTTTTTATGATTACACCTGGGCCCTTGCTATGCTTGCGGTTCTTGGCGTACTGGGACTTTTGTTTGCATGGCTTCTTAAGAGGGAAGATAAAACCTCCGGATATGGCCTGGAAGATCCTAACAAGGTCGGTGAAGTAATTGAAGAGATTGGAGAAACAGGGTCGGATTGAATATCCGGCTTGCTGAAAACATTCTATGGCAGTTCTCACCTTTAAAAAAGGTCAAAAGGAGCTAAGGAAGCGGACCCCGCACAATGTGTCGGTTATTTCAAATCCCCATTAAGTTTGATTTTATGCGGATAAAAGAGTGATCTCTGCAATTATGGCAGATGGCGTTCCGAAGCAAGTGAAATGGGGAATCAACGGGGCGGAAAAACAGTTGCAGCCCTGTCGGGCCCAAGCGATATCATTGTTATCGGCACTCCGGTTTCCTGCTCTATGTAGGCTGTATATTCCCTGAATTCTTTCGGAAGTCCGGCATAGTCAGTTATTTTTGAGATGTCTGCCTGCCATCCTTTCATTTCCCTGTAAACCGGCTCAAGCGTCTGAGCTGTATCGAAAGGAAGCTGGTCTGTTATTTCTCCGTTTATCCTGTATCCGGTACACACCTTTATCCTGTCAAAACCCGTCAGTACATCAGATTTTGTTATGATAAGCTGTGTCACTCCGTTTATCATTATCGAATATTTCAGTGCCGGCATATCCAGCCATCCGCAACGTCTTGGCCGTCCCGTGGTTGATCCGAATTCCATGCCCTGCTTTCGTAATTTTTCACCTGTTTCATCCAGCAATTCGGTGGGAAAGGGTCCGCCGCCGACACGGGTGCAATAGGCCTTGAATATGCCGATCACATTGCCTATACTCGATGGTGCAATTCCCAGTCCGGTACAGGCTCCGGCGCAGATGGTACTGGATGAGGTTACATAGGGATAAGAACCGAAATCTATATCCAGAAGTGTTCCCTGTGCTCCCTCTGCAATAATTGATTTCCCTTCCCTTATCAGCTGGTTTATAAAATGCTCGCTTTCCACAAGTTTGAACGACCTGATCAATTCAATTCCTGAAAACCATTCTTCTTCATATTTCTCAGGATCATCATAATAATCATATTGCTTGAGTATCTCACGATGCTTTTTTTTCAGAAAATTGTATTTATCCTTAAACCCGGGAAGTCCGGTATCACCAATCCTTAATCCGTTACGACCGGTTTTATCCATATAGGTAGGGCCGATACCTTTCAGCGTGGATCCTATTTTGGTTTCTCCTTTGGATGATTCAGATGCAGCATCAAGAATTTTGTGAGAGGGAAGAATAAGATGTGCCTTTTGGGATATATAAATACTGTCGCGCGGAGATATACCCATTGATTCAAGGGCTTCTATCTCCTTCCTGAATATAACAGGATCGATAACAACTCCATTGCCGATAAGATTTATCTTTCCGCTGTGAAAAATGCCTGAAGGAATGGTATGCAAAATGTGCCTGATCTCGTTAAATACCAGGGAATGCCCTGCATTCGGCCCGCCCTGGAAACGTGCGATAACATCATAACCGGGTGTAAGCACATCTACAATTTTACCCTTTCCTTCATCGCCCCATTGAAGTCCCAAAAGAACATCTACTTTATGCATATAATCATGGTTTTTAAAATGCATGTCAAATTACTAAATATTTTATTAATCCAGTAATATGCCGCAAACAGGGCAGGGGTTTTTTTGAATAGCGGATCAGGGGTTTTAATTGCCGGCATCTTCTTTTGTGCCGTAAATATAGAGCGAATGATGTGATGGCTTGAAATTTGCAAGTGAACATGCAGTTTTTATGATCTCCTGTATCCTGGGGTCGCAGAATTCAATAACTTCACCTGATCTGGTATCAATCAGATGGTCATGTTGCTTGCATTCATGAGCCTTCTCAAACTGGGCGATGTTCCGGCCGAATTGATGTTTTACTACCAGATTGCATTCCAGTAATAGATCAATTGTATTGTACAGGGTTGCCCTGCTCACCCTGTAATTTTTATTTTTCATTGAGATATACAGCGATTCTATGTCAAAGTGACCTTCATGTGTATATATCTCATCAAGAATAGCAAATCTTTCGGGAGTTTTTCTGTGTCCTTTTTTTTCCAGATATTCTGTGAACAGCTTTCTCACTGTATCTTTTGAATCTATGCAGGCCATATATAGTCTAATTTAAAATAAGGCTAAAATAGTAAAAATTTAAAAAAGGATTACGGGTTATTGTTCTTTTTATAAAAACTAATTGACTTTGCCGGC
>SLGC01000083.1 GCA_007123885.1 Bacteroidales bacterium
AAATATCCATTTTGATAATTTTTACTACCAGTAAGTAATTAATTACAAAAAAAAAATTGGGGATTTCGTTTTCATGGAACTCGCAAAAACCCGTTTTCATTAAACTGCGGTTTAATATTTTTTATTATATATTTTTTTATCGTATCATTTTTTCAAATGAACGTTCAAATTTGCCTGCTAACTGAATATCAAATGTTGAAGTAAAAACACAGTGCAAACATTAATGTAATTTATATTGATTCTAAACAACATCCTTCCATCGATAATTGCCATAATTTTACCGGCACCATGCACAAGTCGGCTAAAGACTCCACATTTTAGTATTATATTTAGTAACTTTATATTATGGGATCAGCTTTATTCCAGCCGTTTATGTTGTATCACGGAAAGTAAACAGGCCTGGAACCAAAAACCACCTGTACTGTCCGGACCGGTATGCGCTATTCCCACATACCGGCACTACTGGAAATGCTGGGATTACCCTACCTTGGATCCGTGTCCTGTCGGGGCCGGGTTAATAAAAGCTTTGTAAAATAACAGGCAGTTCACATGTGTAAAAAATGGCAAAACAATTCCCTCTGCTGATATCAATTCCTCATGGTGGGGATAAAATCCCGCCAGAAGTAAGAGATAGGCTGAGACTTGGGAAAAAAGAGCTTTTTGAGGATTCCGATGCATTCAGCAAAACTATCTACAATATCGGAAAAACTGCCCGCTCAACATTGATATTCGATATTTTCCGGGCGATAGTTGATCCGAACCGTCAGACTGATGACCTTCCTCCTGCCAATCCTGACGGAGTCATTAAAAGTCATACCTGTTATAAAAAAAAGATCTACAGGACAGACCTTCACAATGATTCCAGGCTGGTAACGGAACTGTTATCAAAATATTACAACGAATATCACAACCGGATCCGGGAGGAAATAAACAGGAATGATATAGCAATTGCTTTTGACTGTCACACGATGGCATCAAAAGCCCCGGATATAGCCCCTGATAAAGAGATGAACCGTCCGGTAATAACCCTGGGGAACTACTTTGGCAAATCATGTGATTACCAGGTAACCCAAAAGCTGGCCGGTTCCTTTATTAAAGTATTCGGGCTGGATGGAAACCAGGTTACCATAAATAAACCTTTTGCCGGCGGTTATATTACAAGGAATTACGGGAACAGACCTGTTCCCTGGATACAAATAGAGATGAACCGTTGTCTCTATCTCGACGACCGGTGGTTTAACGCAGAAAAGATGGAAATCAAGGAGAACCGGCTCAAAGTCCTGAACAAAAAGTTTAAAATGGTCGTGGAAAAGTTTTTCGAAGAACAGTATACCTTCTAAGTGGGAAATGGAAGAGATCGGGTAACCATGAGCCTCGCTGATACTGATAGTCATAAAAACAAATAACCCGCTGACCTGGAAAGATTAACGGGTTATCCTGACAGAAAGGCTGAAAATCAATTAATCCTTTCTTTATATTTTTTTATCTCGTTAAAATGATCCATAACAAGTTTTTCTCTTTGTTCCCTGGAATTCTTTTTATAAGTCTCGAAATCTGTCTTAAGTTCTTCGATTTCATTAAGGGAATTACTGGTAATAATACGATTCTTTTGATAAATAACCAACCCGATTAAAAGAAGAGCCGCCAGTCCCCCGATGATCAGCCAAACAAGCATATTATAGCCGGTCTTATTCATTGGAATTCCCAGGAAGACAATATTGTCCCTGTTCTTAATGGCCATGTTCAATTCATTTCTTGCTTGATCCAGCAGGACGGACAAAGAATCCATTTCGTTATCCTGGCTTAACAGTTGCATGGAAAGCTCCTGCATCTGATTTTTCACATGGTTGAGAGAATCCAGTGAATTATTCTTGATTCTCTGGAACATATCCTCCCTTATAGCCCTGAAATTTTCGTAAATTATTGTTCTGTTTTGGATGTAATCTAGTTGTTCTTCGAGAGTTCCTGTTTGTAGAATTTCCGGCGATGCCTGTGCAGAAAGTTGTTTTATGCCTGGAAAGATCAAAATCAAAATAACAAGAAATATCCGGGTTTTTTTTCCAGTTAGTTTCATAAGTAAATATTTAAATTAAATCAATGGTATTATGTATCTTACCATGACCTGTTTTCATTGTTTTGCGGGGATATTGAAAAAACCTTCATGGGCCGATTCATAATATATAAAAAGGTTAAGAATAAGATTAGAATCGTATTTTATAACGGATATTTTCAGAAATATTATATAAATGTACGGAAATTTATTAAGTATGTTACCGGGGAACATCCGGCTTTCTCTTATTGGCTATTAATCAGACGCTTTACAGGACAATAGAATTTATAAAATTGTATTTACCCAGAAATTTTTCAGAAAAAAATGGTTGATAAATATTTTATTATTTTGTAAATTCCCGGCAAATCAAGAATACCTGCAACTTAAAATAAACAGCCATGTATTCATCTCATATCAAAATCACAGCACTAATTATTTTAAATTATTTATTCGTTACCTGTATAAATCATGAAAATTCCAGGTCTTATCCACAGAGTTTTTCACATTCGGAAAATGCAGAAAATAGCGGTTTCGATCCTGCCAGGCTTGCCAGGATAGATTCAGTGATAAACCACTATGTAAATACCGGCATTCTGCCGAATGCTGTTACTTTCGTGGCAAGAAGAGGAAATATAGTTCACAATAAAGCCTATGGCTATAAAAATATGGAAGAAGGCCTGCCTCTTGAAACTTCCAGTATTTTCAGAATAGCATCCCAGACAAAGGCCATCACAACTACCGCCCTGATGATCCTTTATGAGGAAGGTAAATTTCTTCTTGATGATCCTGTTTCCATGTATATTCCGTGGTTCAGTGATCCTGCAGTAATGACATCATTCGATGAGTCCGACACGACATTTACAAGCCGTCCCGCGACAAGGGAAATTACAATACGGCATCTCCTTAACCATACATCGGGAATTCATTACGGGATCTACAGAACCGGTGCGGGTAACATGATTTATGCCAAAGCCGGTATCCCGGCGGTCAATTCAATGGATCCCATAACCAATGAAGAGGTAGTAAGAAGAATATCCTCATTGCCGCTTATGTTTGACCCTGGTGAAAGATTTTTGTATGGAATGAATACTGATGTTGCCGGCTATCTTGTTGAAGTGCTGTCCGGAAAACCTCTGGATATCTTTTTTAGGGAGCGGATTTTTGAGCCTCTGGGAATGAAGGACACCTATTTCTATCTTCCCGGTGAAAAATCCGGCAGACTTGTCACGCTCTACACCCCGGATGATGAAGGTCCTTCATTGCACCCCGATCAAACCTACAGCAATTATCCCGTTGAAGGAGCCAGGATGTGGTTATCAGGAGGAGCCGGATTATCAGGAACTATAGAAGACTATGCGCGGTTTTGCCAGATGTTGCTTAACAATGGTACTTTTAATGGAAATCGTATCCTTAGCCGGAAAACGATCGAACTGATGACCATCAACCAGATAGGGGACCTTGAATATGGCAGCCTCGGCCGGCGGTTTGGACTGGGGTTTGATATATGGGGTGATCAAACTCCTGCCCATCACCTGGGTTCATCCGGTTCTGTCAGATGGGGAGGGTTATTTTATACCAATTACGTAATCGATCCCGAAGAGGAACTTATCCTGCTCTTTTATACAAATGTTCAGCCCTGGCAGGGGCCAAACCTTCAGGAAAAATTTCACAACCTGGTATATCAGGCAATTGAATAGGAATTCGCAAAATACGCTTTTGTTGTAATTCACCGGCCCAGAAAGCTCATCAGAAATCTAAGCATATCGGTCTGTATAAAATCTACATTCATCCTGACAGCTTTCCGGTTGCGAGATCTGGTATGAACATTGACTACAGATACCATCAAGCCTTCTGAATGAGCCTGTTTTACCTGATCTTCAGAAATAAGGTGAATGGCCAGGGTTATTCCTGCAAGTTCATATTCTATTGCAGTCTTAATTGCATCATTAAAATTTTCCCCGTAATAAAATATCATTACATCATCTCTTTTGCTTTGTAATCTTAAAATAAGATCTGTTCTTTTTAACTCGATATAAGTATTTTCCGCCGGCAGGTATGTATCCAGGAAATTCAGCAATGCAACGGCAAATTTATCCAGAAAATAATCAGTTGTATCGGGATTGAAATTTTTACAATCCAGAAAGAAAATCACATCCTCCCTGCCTGGCAGTCGCGATATAAGAGAGTCAAGCCTCATAACCGGATAGGCGGTATAAATGGGGTTCAGATATGTGGCACCTTTTATATCATCCCAGTTTTGTGCAAAGATTTGCCCGGAAGCGGTGGATCTATCTGATAATTCATAATCATGATATGCGACAAAAACCCCGTCACGGGTCATCTGGACATCAAGTTCAACACCATCTGCTCCAAGTGTGAGGGCTCTTCTGACCGAGGGATAGGTGTTCATGGGATAAGTATGCGCTATCCCCATCCCGCCATGACCTATTACCTTGGTGGCATCATGAATATTTGATATATCTGTCTCGTATTTCTGGCAGCAATTCAGCAAAACAATTAATACCGGTAATAATTTCTTCATCAGTTGTAATTTTTCAGAAAGCATATCCAAACGATACTCCTGCCCGGTGGACAATCCTGCTGTAAAACTCAATGACAGGGGAATATCCTGCCCTGATGATGATCCCGTTTATCTGTCTTTGATACCTGTATCCAAAAAATAAACCGGCGCTCATACTGTTAACCCTTTCAGTCCCCGGGCCCGGGTGACCGGTATGCACTATGCTGGAAAACGTATTTCCGGCACCAACTTCGATCCTGTGGGGAGAAAAGAAATAAACACTTCCGGATAAAGGTATTATTAAATCGGGATTGAAATTTCCTTCATAATCGAAAATATTATATGTCCCAATTCCTGCTCCCAAACCTGCTCCCAGCAATTTATTTCCAAATATCAACCTTTCATAGTTCAGAGATCCGTAACCCCCTTTTCCCATAACTTCAACATAAATTATGTTCCGGGGCTTATTCCGGATGCCGGCAAAAATATAAGCCGGAAATAAAAACAAAAACACCAGGGGAAAAATACTTTTTGCCATAATAATGGATTTATGGAAAAAATAATACTGAAATAAGGCCCATTAAAAATCTCAAATTTATGGTTATTTCTGGAAACAAATTGTATATTTGTTATGGACCATCCATTCTCTAAAAAGTTGATTTAGTATATTATGATATTAATATTTTCAGTTTAATGGAAGCCTGATAACGGTCGCCGGTCAATTGTTGTTTTTCTGATCATCAACAAATGCTTGTGTAACTTGTTATATTGAAAACACACTGGGAATGTTTCTGTTTAACATTTTGTTTTCATGACATACAATGGAAAAGTATGACATGAGATAATAAAAAATTTCCCACTGCCTGGAATAATGACAAGAATTGATATCATGTATAACCCATATCCCGGTCTTCGGCCATTTAACTCAAGCGAAGAAAAGTATTTTTTTGGCATGGAAAGCCAGATAAATATTGCTGTTGACAAGATCCTGCGGCAACGTTTTCTGGCATTGGATGGACCATCAGGTTCAGGAAAATCTTCATTGATAAATGCCGGTATCATACCTGCACTAAAAAAGAGGGGATCCTGGCTGATAATCACTGTCAGTCCCGGTAAAAATCCTGTAAAGAACCTTTCCCACGCCATTTCGGAAATTGCCAACCGGGACAGATCACAATCAAAGGAAACTGAAAATCTATTAAGGGATCATCCAGACAAAATTATTGAATTTCTACTTCAGGTACGTAAAGCAAATGAGAACATACTTATTGTCATAGATCCGTTTGAAGAACTTTTAAACAGTACTCCAGGCAGAAGCAATGATGCTGCTGTCGAAGAAATTGAAACTTTCTCGAGAATCCTTGCAAAAGCAAAAGAGAGTAATTTATTACCCTTACACGTAATAATTGCCATCCGGAATGAATTTCTTGATTCAGCAAAACATTTTTCCTTATTGGAACTTATTGATGAAAGCTCCCTTACACTTCCCCGGATCTCATATGCCGGTCTGAAAAAGGTAATACGCGGGCCTGCAGATCTGGCCGGGATAAAAATAGAATCCGGACTGGAAAACAGGCTGCTGGATGATATCAGCGAAAATCAGGATTATCTTCCTCTCTTGCAGCATATGCTGAATAGGATGTGCAAAAACAGGATTACGCGAGGAAACTATGAGAAAGCTGTCCTGACACTGGATGATTATGAAGAAGCAGGAAAAACCGGTGAGGCAATCAATCTTTATGCCGATAGAGTGTATATGGACCTGCCGGACAGGGAAAAACAAATATGTGAAAAAATCTTCAAGTCAATTACTGAGAAGAATCCCGATAATCTTGAAATACCTGTTCCCCTGTCGGTTTCAGAACTGGCCTTCATTACACATTCAACCATACCTGAAATAATCAGGGTTGTGGAAAAATTCCGGAAGCAGGGATTTTTATCCTCATCTTCCTATGGCAGTAATGAACCGGAGGCCGACACAATAGTCACTCTTTCACATGAAAGTCTGATGAGATTATGGAAAAGGCTGCAGGTATGGATTGACGAAGAGGCATGGTCGGTTTTCATGTACAAGCAACTGGCAGAAGCATCCAGGTTATACCAGATGGGTAAGAACCAGCTCTTATCCAGGACCGATCTTAAGATGGCTCTTGAATGGAAAGAAAAGAATGAACCAGGTATCCAGTGGGCTCAAAGGCACAATACCGCTTTTGAAAGAACTATGCAATTCATAAACAAGAGCTATGAAGCCCATGAAATAAATGAGTTCAAAAAGCTGGAAAAATCAAGAAGGTCAACCTTGCTCATGCGTGTCATTACTTTCCTGGTCATACTATTCCTTCTGGCACTTGCAGGTGTTGTAATGTATACCTCCGGCTGGCTTCCAGGCCTGAACTCGGTGGAACTTGTTCAGGATGATATGAATAGTGAAGAAATTTCTGAGGGCGATCATACCCTGGCATCAAATAGCGATTCAGATGAACTACCTTCCGCTCCCGATACTTCGACACAACAGGATCAGGCTTTAACAGAAGCAGCAGAAGCACTATTATCAGAAGCTGAACTACAGGAGGAAACGATAACTATAACAGGAGAAGATCATTTGAGTGATATGCCTGAACCTGCGGATATTGCAGAAAACGGAACCCTGGAAGACCCCATGGAAACCACTCCGGCTGATACATTTTTGGCCGAAGTTCCCGAAAACGCAATAATTGTACCTTCCGAAGAAGAATTTGAACCTGAACCTGAAGTTCCGTCCGAACCGGATGTTGATGAGCCTGAGGTAAACAGTATGCTGAGACAAAGGATAGTTGAAACCTCACATTCCCTGGCAGAGGCATCCCTGCAGATCCATAACAATCCGGACCTTAAAGCGCTTCTTGCCAGCCAGTCTTATATTTTTAATGATCACTATAATGAATCCTCCTATAACCCGGATATATTGAGGGGACTTCTATCTGCAATGTTAAATCTATACGGTGAGAGTTACAATGTCCATACAGCACATACTGAATCTGTCAATTCCGTATTATTCAGGCCCAACAGCAATATTTTCTATTCCGCTTCTTCAGATGGACAGGTACTGAGGTGGAATCTTGGCCAGGACAATATGACACCGGATATCCTGATCAGGAATCCGGTTATCAATAATCTTCTGGCTGTATCTGACGACGGCATTTGGCTTGCCGTGGCAACAGACGGCAATGGGATCCAACTGTTCAATATTTCCGTAACAGGGACCAGTCCCATCCAGGTATCATGGGGAAACAACAGGATCATCGCAATGGATTTTCATCCTGATAATGAACATATACTCTTTGCAGGTTCCGATAATTATATAGTAAAATATCATATCAGAAGCCAGACAAGTGAGATTATAGCGGAATCAGGATCGGAAATCCTGACTCTTGCTGTATCACCAGACGGTAGCCGGGTTGCAACAGGGACCAGGTCCGGGCAGGTGGTGGTATACAATGAGGATGACGGATATGCCCCCGAAACAATGTATAATGATCCCGGTAATGATATCCTGGCCATATCCTATAACATGACAGGTTCCAGAATTGCAACCGGCAACATCAGTGGGGAAGTAAGGATAATCAATACATCTAATGGAAGCATACTGGCCACATTTGAAGGACATTCTGCAAGGGTAGCGGATCTGGCCTTTTGTCCGGCAAACAGGCTAATCGCCTCATCCAGTTTTGATGGGTCAATCCGGATATGGGATTCACAGAATCCCGGCGTCTCGCCGGTAGTCATCAACCAAAATGGTTCATGGGTGAGATCACTGGCCTTCAATTCAGAAGGAAGCAGACTGGTTACAGGCAGCAGGCAGGAAAACCGGCTACGGGTGTGGATAACAAATCCAGGGGATATGGCATCCAGAATCTGTGAGCGTTTGACAAGAAACCTGACACAGTCCGAATGGAACCAGTTTATAGGTGAAGATATTCCCTACATGGAATCATGTCCGCAATTGTCAAACAGGTAATTTCAAGAATAAAATCTTCGATTATGCATAAACTATTTTTCAGGAGTAAATCAGGATTGTTGTTGGTTTTTCTATTGCTTGGTTTTCATAACCTGAAATCTCAGGAAGATTGTTCCCGGATCCTTGAAGAAGCTGAAATACTGTTTGAACAGGGAGTGATAGAGGATATACCCATGCTGCTATCCGGATGTCTCGATTATGGATTCAGCAGATCAGAGAATGAAAGAGCCAGGAAACTGATCATTCTGGCATATTTGTTCGACAATAACATGCCTCAGGCTGAGAACCATATGAAATTGTTTATAAGAAATAATCCGGAATATACAATTAAGGCAGATGACCCCGCTGAATTTACCCAGCTTTTTTCCAGTTTCACGATCATGCCGGCTTTTTCATTCGGCCTTCTTATTGGTGGCAGTCTCACATCTGCGGTGATGGCAGAACCTTTCGGACTTTACAACCCCGGTGTTGACCAGGGACATTTCGAAGCATCAGGACCTGATATCCAGATCGGCGCAACAGCATCCTGGTTTATGGGAAACAGGATGGAATTAAATCTTGAAGGGGTATTTACCAGGAACACCTTCACCTATTCCAACAGCCAGTTTGGATTAGCTGAATTCCTCAAAAAGGAAACACTTGAGCGGATTGAATTTCCGGTTTCATTGAGCTATGACCTGCCGGGGACAAGATGGGAACCATATTTCCGGGCAGGTGTTTCATTCGGTATTATTACAGGTGCCCGTGCCAAATATCAACATTCACATTTAAACAGTGATAACGGGAACCCGGATCCCTTAATTACCCGGGAAACGAACATCAGGGATATGAGAAATACAAGGATTATAACTGGTATTCTGGGAGGAGGAATAAAATTTAAAATACCGAGAGGACAGATATATATGGATCTTCGTTACTGGTATGGCTTTTCACAACTTTCCAGTGGAGTAAACAGGTGGGATCAGGAAACTGTTTTCCGGTTTTATCATGCCGATGGAAATTTTCATATAGATCATTTGTCATTTTCATTTGGCTACAGGTATTTATTATATAAATCCAGAATAAATTAATATTCCATGTCCGGATTACCTAAATTAAAGATCTCTTTATACTGGCTGATTTTATTTGCTTTCCTGATTACACAAGCTTCCTGCAGGCAGGACAACTTCAATCCCCATCAGGATTCCTTTATTAAATTTTTCGGTTCGAACAGTTCAAATGAAGGTGTTGATATAAAAACCCTCCATAACGGTGGTTATGTCGTGCTAGCCAATTCTTCAGGAGATGACCTGCCGGCCGGTATAATTCTGATTGTAACCGACCAATACGGAAACCAAACCGGAAATCCGGTCCGGTTTGAAGGTCAGAACAATTTCAGGGGTCATGCTATAACTGTTCTTTACGATGGAGGCTTTGCGATAACGGGCAGCTCAACGGGTGAAGAAAATGACGGATCACAAGGGAGCAATATTTTGCTTATCAGGACCGATGATCGGGGCAACGAACTTTGGTCAAGAACTTATAATTATGGCAGTAACCAGATCGGGTACGATATTGCCGAAACCAGCGACGGAGGCTTCATCATTATAGGAACAAGTGAGCACTGGTTTACCCGGAAAGCCAATATATTCCTCTTAAAAACTGACTCCCTGGGGGAAACAGAATGGACCAGAACACATGGCGGATGGGAGAATGATGCAGGATTTTCCATTGCCGAAACAAGTTACGGCTATATATATACCGGATATACAGAAAGCTTTTCACAATCAGGACAGTCAAATTCAAATATCTTCATTGTCAAGACCAATGACCAGGGCAGGGGAATTTATCCATTCACCTACGGAGGACGCGGTGATGATTATGGAAAGATGGTCATTCCTCATTTTCAGGGAGGTTATCTGCTTCTTGGAACAACAACCGATAATGAGACAGGAATAAAAAATGTATTTCTTGGCCATGTTGAAGAAGATATATCCAGCCCATTATGGATCAGGCACTTCGGAGATTCTGTCAGTCACACTGCCGCACGTATGAAAATAACACATGAAGGGGATTACATCATTACAGGCACACAGGAAATATCCGAAGATAACCATGTGATCTTCCTGCTGAAAACAGATCCTGAAGGAAACAAGATTTTCATGAGGACTTTTGGGGGAAGCGGAGTCCAGACGGCCAGTGGATTAGATATCACCCCGGATGGTGGATATGTAATTACCGGCCTAAACCGTCAGGAGGGCAAGAGTGTAATTACCCTGATCAAAACAAATGAACATGGTGAATTGAGGTGAAGTTCATTTCTGATCCATTCCCGGTTAAGATTATAAACATATATAACAGTGAAGCGGTGTGGGATAATTGAGTGATCGTCCATCGGGGGCGGCTTTTATCAGTTTAATAAAAAAACCATTAACCATATGCAGACTAAAACTTCTACTCCTTTTTTATCCAAAATATGCATTTCCTTTTTACTGGTTCTGATTACCACACCGGGTTCCTTTACCGTACTGCAAAGTCAGCCCTATCTGCTTAATATATACATTGAAGGTGATGGTACGGTAACCAGGGAACCTGACCAGGATAATTATGACGGCGAAAGAGTTTCTATGACTGCAGTCCCAGGTGAAGGCTGGAATTTTGACCGCTGGGAAGGTGATGCTGAAGGCAGGGCAAACCCCCGCAACATCGTTATGAACGGCAATAAAGATGTTACCGCATTCTTTATGGAGGTTCAACAAACCTATACCCTCACTTATACCGCAGGGGCAAACGGTTCGATTTCCGGAACCTCGCCGCAGACAGTAAATCACGGGGAAGATGGCGACCCGGTCGAAGCAGTTCCCGCCACTGGGTACCGGTTTGTGCAATGGAGCGACGGCCTTACCGATAACCCGCGAACCGATGAAAATGTCACAACAGACATAACGGTGGAGGCCTCTTTCTCATCGCTGACCTATACCCTTACTTATACCGCAGGGGCAAACGGTTCGATTTCCGGAACCTCGCCGCAGACAGTAAATCACGGGGAAGATGGCGACCCCGTGGAGGCGGTTCCCGCCACTGGGTACCGGTTTGTGCAATGGAGCGACGGCTCTACCCAGAACCCCCGCACCGATGAAAATGTCACAACAGACA
>SLGC01000048.1 GCA_007123885.1 Bacteroidales bacterium
ACGTAACATATGAACGCAAATTAATTAAGAGACTGGGAAAAGGTAATGTTCAGGCATTCAATGCGATATTTAAGGAGTACAGCAACCGGTTATTTCTGTTTGCATTAAGCTACTTAAAGTCTGAGGTCGAGGCAGAAGAGTTAGTTCAGGAAGTGTTTACTATAATTTGGGAAAAACGTGCCAATCTGAAAGATGATTTATCTTTTAAGTCATATATTTTCACTATAGCCTTTAATATAATAAAAAAACACTTCAGGACAAAGGCACAACTTTCCAAATATTTTAATTGCAATGTCTATAATGATTGGGATAATGATACATCACAATCAATTTCTTACGAAAATATCCGGCAATATATTAAAGAGATTGCCAGTCAACTGCCGGAAAAACGCAAAGAAATTTTCCTGAAAAGCCGATTCGAAGGAAAAAAAAACAAAGAAATTTCCCACGAGTTAAATATAAGCCAAAAAACTGTTGAAGCCCAATTGACTCATGCTCTTAAATTCATCCGAAACAATATCAACAAAGAATTAATACCAATTTTATTATTCTGCAATCTGTTTATTTACTAAGAAGTTAGCTGTATCTGTTCAAGAATCAGCCATATTTTACTGCTCCTCATTAAAAACAATTTAAGCCAGTGCTATTTCATTATAACCTGATAGGGCCATTGCTTCTGAATGATATCAGGATACCAACTGACCGGTATCACTTTTTGATGTCAATTAAGATGATGGGAGCTTCCATATATCAGCCTTCCATGCTTGCAGGCTATTCTTTTTCGTAAATTTTTTTTTCAACGATAAGGGTAAATCTATGATTGTGGATAATACATTATAAAACCAGGTTATCTTATTATGTATAATTTATAAACTGGTTGTGAAATTTTGAAGAACATACTATTAATATCGATTTTCCATAAAGAGGTGGTTTAGGTTTGATAGAGCGGTTCTTAATTTTTTAAGGACTGCTTTATCATAAATTGAGATATAAATTAACCGGATGAAAAATAACAATATCAATAAAAAAATAATCGAGCGATATTATAAGGGTCAGTTCTCGGTTAAAGATGCTACCTATTTAAATGAAATCTTCTGTGATGCGGGTAAGGAAGAAGAATTGAAAAAGATTTTGCAAGATCAATGGTACGGGGATTTTCTTACGAATGATAACTTTCAGCAAAGGAATCTGGACCATATCCTTAATAGAATCCATATCAAAATTAATGCTGACAAATCAAAGTACACAAAAAAACGATTCCTGCTTAATTCTTTTAGTTGGCCAGTCGGCATTGCATCTACAATATTATTGCTGTTGGCAATCTGGTTTTTGCATGTCAATGATCAAAAAATTTCACATGCTGATGATGTATACGTTTATGTGATTGCTCCAGTTCATGAAAAAACCCGGTTTGTTTTACCCGATGGAACAACCGGGTGGTTAAACAACAATTCCAGTATAAGATATAATGAAGACTTCATTTCTGACCGCGAAATTATGCTTACCGGAGAAGCTTTTTTTGATGTTGCTGAATCTCAGGGAAAGTCTTTTGTTGTAAAAACAGAAGATATTGTTGTCGAAGTAATGGGAACCCGGTTCAATATAACAGCCTATGAAAATGAAAAAGAGGTCGAAGTTGTGTTGGAAACCGGCAAGTTGCTTTTCAAGCATAAGGATCTGAATATTAAAAAATTGATGAATCCCAACGATCTGGTAAAGTATGATAAAATTCAAAAGAATTTTACAGCCGAAATAGTAGACCCTTTAAAATATATTTCATGGATAGATGGACAGTTTGTATTTAAAAATGATCCCATGAGTGAAATAGTCAGGAGATTGGAAAGATGGTATGGCGTTGAAATAGAGATCATAGGCAGGATTGATCAGGAAGCTCCTCTGTGGGTGACATTTACAGACGAAAGCCTGGAAGATGCCCTCTATCTTTTAAAACGCATTAATGACTTTAACTTTGAAATTAGCGAGTCTGCCGGACCCGGAGAAGTTTATGAAAAAAAGAGAGTAATAATCACACTTCAATAATAATATAGATACTTGTTTATGATGATTGTCAAATAATGATTTCCAAATACTAACCCTTTAATTAATTAAAATTTTGTTATGATATGAAAAACAACCTAACCCGTGGAGGCCAATCTTTTTCTTTACAAAAGAAATTGATCAGAATTATCAGAATTGGATTGATATTGATTTTTACTTGTTGGATTAATGTCCTGGCATTTCCAGGCTTTTCACAATATGCCAGACTGGATACCCGCATTAATACGACGAAGCTTGAAAACGCTCTGGATATAATAGAAAAACAGAGCGAGTATTATTTCATCTTCAACCGGCAACAGGTAGATATAACCCAATCTGTATCCTTTAACATGGATAATAAATCTATTGATGAAATACTGGATGAATTATTCAGGAATACAGATATTAGTTATGATATCATGGGAAGGCAAATAATACTGGATCATTCAGAACCTGACCCGGAAAATACCGAAGATAAAATTTCCATTCAGCAACTGACAGTTACCGGAATAATAAAAGATGCTGAAACCGGAGAGTCTTTACCAGGAGTTTCTGTAATAATAGTAGGCACAACAACAGGCGCTATTTCAGATATTGACGGGAAATATTCAATTAATATCTCAGGCTCAAATGTAGAATTGCAATATTCATTTATTGGTTATACCACATGGCAGGTACCCGTTGAAGGCAGGAACGTAATAAATGTCGATCTGGAACCCAGCGTCGAAGCACTCGAAGAAGTAGTTTTCGTCGGCTATGGGAGGCAAACACGGGAAACTGTGACAGGGGCAATTACATCCATTGGAACAGCTGAACTGGTGCAATCTTCTTCGGCTAACATCAGTAATGCACTGGTTGGGAGAATGCCCGGATTGTTGACAAAGCAGACTTCAGGTCAACCCGGATATGACCAGACCGAACTCCGTATAAGGGGAGCCGGAACTTTTACCGGCGAACTTGCACCACTGGTTCTGGTGGATGGTGTGGAAACCGAAAATTTCAACAATATCGACCCGAACGAGATCGATCAGCTAACCATACTTAAAGATGCCTCGGCAACAGCAGTTTACGGAGTAAGGGGAGCAAATGGTGTGATCCTGATCACAACCAGAAGAGGTTCATCCGGTGCCCCTGACATAAATTACACCTTCAATTCGGCAGCAACCTCGTTCATCGATTTACGGCAAAATATGGACAGCTATAACCACGCGCTTACCATAAATGAAGCACTTAGATATGATTCTTTTTTATCAGGAGCCTATAACCCGGCTTTCAGTGAAGAGGAGATAGAAAAATACAGGACCGGAAGCGATCCCATATTTTATCCCAATATGAATTGGCATGATGAATTAATGCGGCCGTTCAACCTTCAGACACAGCATAATTTCAATATAAGAGGGGGGACAGACAGGGTCAGGTATTTTACCTCACTCGGTTATTTTGAACAGGGAGGATTATTCAAAAATACGGATATAGTTGAGGATCAGTTTGATGCTCAGATAGGCTACAGGCGTTACAACTTCCGTTCAAATTTTGATTTTGATGTAACCAGCAGGTTTAAACTGGCAGTTAATTTATCCACCCAGTTTGATAACAGGAGGGGCAAAAGCGGCCAGGGAGGCATTGAAAGCCAGATCCTGAGAATCAATAATGCCAGTCCGCATGGTGCTCCCGGTGTTATTGACGGAAGGATTGTGACTCTTGACATACCTCAGGCGATAAATCCCTATTTCGGTATGTATAATTATGGTTATACCAGGGAATACCAGAATCATCTGAACGGTTCATTAAGAGCTACCCATGATCTTGATTTTATTACCGAAGGTCTTTCCATGCAGGGATTGGTTTCTCATCAGGGATATGACCGCCAGGTGAATACTATCAGCCGGGCTGTCGTTGGTTACAGGGCAACTCCCGGTGAAAACGGCGAGGTGATATACGTTCCACAAAGGGATGAAACACCATGGTCTTCAAGTCAAAGTTTTGGCAAGCGAAGACGGGTTTATGCTGAAGCGGGATTGAATTATGCGAAACGGTTCGGAGACCATAATGTAACCGGATTATTACTGTACAACCAGAGCAAACAATTCGATCCGAACCTGGCATACCTGATCCCTTCAGGGTACCAGGGTCTTGTCAGCAGGGTAACTTACGACTGGCAAGGCAGGTACCTTGCGGAGTTCAACCTGGGGTACAACGGTACAGAAAACTTTGCCGAAGGAAAGCGTTTCGGGTTTTTCCCCGCATACTCACTTGGATGGGTGATTTCAGAAGAGACTTTCTTCCCTCAAACAGACATGATCAATTTTCTTAAAATAAGGGCATCGTATGGCGAGGTTGGTAATGACAGGATCGGAGGGGAAAGATTTCTTTACAGGCCTTCTGCATATGAATACGCAGGACCGGGATATTATTTCGGTGAAGTAGGGAGTTCCTATAACTTCTACAGGGCATCAAGAGAGGGTAAGATCGGAAACCCCGATCTAACCTGGGAACGGGCTAAAAAACGGGATATTGGAGTTGAAATGACGGTATGGAGAAACAGATTAAGAGTTACCGTCGATGTTTTTGACGAGAGAAGGGATAATATACTTGCCAATATCGGTACTATACCGGAGATAGTGGGAGCAAATCTTCCCGCCTATAATTTCGGTAAAATGAAGAACCAGGGCTTCGATGGCGAGATCATGTTCAATGACCGTATAAGCAACTTTAATTACTGGGTCAAAGGAACCTATACCTATGCAAGGAATACCATTCTGGAAATGGACGAGGTGCCACATCAATGGCCCTACCAGGCACGGACAGGACACAGCCTTGGCCAGCGTTTCGGACTGATAGTTGAAGGATTCTACAATACCTGGGATGAAGTTAACGATGCAAGCGGGCCAACCAGGGCAAATAATCATCAACTGCAACCCGGTGATATAAAATTCAGGGATGTAAATGGTGATGGGATCATAAGCGGTTTTGACTATGTTCCAATAGGTTATCCTAATTTTCCCGGTGTCTCTTACGGAGTGGCATTTGGAGGCAGCTACAGGGGATTTGATTTCTCGGTTTTATTCCAGGGGGCAGCAAATGTATCATATACATATGCATATCCTAACATAAAAGTTGAGTCCGAGATAAGAGGTATACCTGTCTATCTTGGTCAAAGCTGGAGTCAGGAACGGTATGAGCAGGGTCTGGAAATTAACTTCCCCAGACTTTCAAGTGATTATCTGAACTACCAGGTGCATTCTCAATTCAGGACGATAGATGCCAGTTACGTTCGTCTGAAAAATCTAGAACTAGGTTACAGGTTCGAGGCAGGAATATTTGACAGGATGGGTATAAAATCGGGCAGAATATTTGTAAATGGCGATAATCTCGTAACATGGTCGGGATTATTGCAGGGTATTGATCCCGAACAGGGCAGTTCAGACGGAAACAATGAACCTTACCCTTTAACCCGGACGTTTAACCTGGGATTTAATGTTAATTTTTAAAACGGACAATTATGAAAATCATATTATATATAGGGATTTCACTTATTCTTATGGGTACTTTTTCCTCTTGTGAAACAATGTTCGGCGATTACCTGGACAAGCCACCCGGAATAGATATTACAGAGGATGTTATTTTTTCAGACAAGGAAGAACTGCTTACCTTCATTGCCGGTATATATTATTACGGGATCCCTCCGGGATATCCGAATAAACAGGGAGCCCAGATAAGCGGTAATATTGTGAATACCGGAGGTGCCGCCGATGAGGGTGATGTTGAAAGAAGCTGGTACCCGGCAAATGACTGGAACAGGGGATCTATCGGACCAGGTGCTATACGCTGGCATGAAGATTCATGGTTCCTAAACCGCTGGGATCTTCTCAGAAGGATCCATACGGTGATGGACAGGATCGATGATGTGCCCGGCCTGACTACTGAGGAAAAAAACCAGTTTGTCGGCGAAGTCCTGTTTTTGAGAGGACTGGCTAATATGGAAATGCTTCAGCGCTATGGTAGTTTTCCGATCGTGGACAGGCGGTTAAATCCTGGTGATGATCTGATGATCAGTCAAAGCACCGTTACAGAATGTGTCAATTTTATAGTTCAGGACGCTGAAGAAGCAGCCAGACTGCTTCCCGATATCAATGACGGGTCAATGAAGGGCCGGGCTACAAAAGGAGCTGCACTAATGCTTAAATCCAGGGTATTGTTGTTTTCAGCAAGTCCTATGTTCAACACCGATACACCATACCTTGACCACGGTGAACATAATAATCTTATCTCTCACGGAAATTATGATGTAAAAAGATGGGAAATGGCGGCAGATGCAGCCAAAGCGGTAATTGACTGGGCCCCGTCAGGCGGTGTAAGATTGATCACGGAACACGGGCCGGATAAAAATTACAAGTATGTATGGGAAGTTCCCGACAATGAAGAAATTATTCTGGCTGACAAGTCGCGCGGCGGCGAAAATGCATGGAGCATGTGGCCATGGGGATATTATGTGCCACCGCCGATTTACGGGGGACAGGCCGGAGTTTCAATCCCTATGAACCACATCATGAAATATGAAAGAAGAGATGGTACCTGGCAGGAATGGGATATGGAAAATGGCGGAAATGATCTGAGTCATAAATATGCAGAACTGGATTACCGCTTTCATCAGTCGATCGCTTATAATGGCGCCTACTGGAACCATGAATTTCCTGTCGTGGAGACATTCGTGGGCGGCAGGCACACTAATCGCTGCCTTGCAGGAACATGGCTGAGAAAAGGAATACCCGATGCTTTGACCCGCTCGGTGAGGATAACACTTAACTGGACGGTTTTCAGGCTTGCCGAAGCCTACCTGAATTATGCCGAGGCATTGAATGAGGCATACGGACCCGTCCAGGAAGCTCATGATGCCATCAACAAGATCAGGAACCGTTCAGGGCAGCCTGACCTGCCGGCCGACCTTACTCAGGAAGAATTCAGGAACAGGGTGAGAAATGAAAGGGCAATTGAACTGTTTTTCGAAGATCACCGCTTCTGGGATATAAGACGATGGCTGATCGCCGAGGATACGGATCCTATTACCGGAATGGGAATTATGCAAGGTGAATTCTGGGGATTCAGGATCTACGAGATAGAAGATAGCGATGAATTCAGGTACGAACCATATATATTTAAAAGCCGGATATTCCGCACACAAATGTACCTGCACCCCTGGTGGCAAAATGAGGTCAATAAGGGCTACCTTATCCAGAATCCCGGTTATGCTGGATAGTTTCAATAATCCTTTTAGATAAAACAAATAAAAAAAATCATATGTTTACAAAATACAAGCATTACATTATATTGGTTTTACTGTTGGGTGTTTGCTTCAATACCTCTGCTGAAATCAATGTTTCACCCGGTGATTCCATTTCTGAAGCAGACAAGGGGGTCGTTAATATAGCTTATGGCACCCAATCTGTCCGCGAAGTATCAAGTTCAGTATCTGCTGTTTCTGCCGGTGACCTGAAAAGATCTTTCGGGACGAACATCAAAAACAGCCTTTACGGTCGCCTTCCCGGACTTACAATCCTGCAACAGGGGAATGAAGCCGGTTATGATACGCCCTTAATGTTTTCCCGCGGAAGGAATACATTCGGGGGTGCCGGAACAGCTCCCTTGATCGTTATTGACGGAGTTGAGGGCTCTCTGAAACAATTTAATGCTCATGAGATCGAGTCAATTACTCTGCTGAAAGATGCTGCATCCACAGCCATATACGGGAACCGCGGGGCAAACGGGGTGCTTCTGGTAACGACCAAAAGAGGAGAAGCAGGGCCACTGAGAATTAATTTCAATGTAGAGACAGGTCTCAAACAGTTTACCCATCTTCCTCAGTTTTTAAATTCTTACGATTACGCCAGGCTTTATAACGAAGCACTCGAAAATGACGGGGCTTCACTAAGATACAGCCAGGAAGAACTTGAAAATTACCGTATGGGAAGCGATCCCTACCTGTTTCCTGATGTTAACTGGCATGATGAAATTTTAAGAGATGTCGCTCCTGTATCAAATTATAATCTGAATTTTAGCGGGGGGGATAATTCACTTACATATTATGTTTCATTAAACGCTCTGTCGAGCGATGGATTATACAGGCGGTCATCCGGTCAGTCAGATTATACAATCGATAAAAATTTCAACCGGTACAACCTGCATTCAAACGTCGATATTAAGCTTACCAACAGGATCACAACTTCACTGGATCTGGGAGGAGTTATAGAAGATAAGTTTACTCCTGCGGGTGATAATACCGGCTCAGTTTTTAATATGATGAGCTTCATACCTCCCAATGCATTTCCCGTCACTAACCCTGATGGCAGTTGGGGCGGAAGCCTGTTGTATTCAAATCCCCTGGGGGATATAATGGAATCTGGATTTTATACTTCCAACAGCCGGCATTTCCGAACCAGGTTTCAAACCAGGGGTGATCTTGATATGATCGCTGATGGATTAAGTGTTACCACGACTCTCTCTTATATTACTGATTTTAAAAGCTACTCCAATAAAACCAGGCAATATGAGCGTTACTCCTTTGCCTGGAATGATGAGACGGAGGAATATGCTTATACAACCATCGGACAAAATACTCAATTGGTTGGAGATGAAGGCAGATCTGATCAGTGGCGCAACCTGACATTCCAGACATTCCTGAATTACCTGTATGAGAACGATTCATACAAGATGGATGCCATGGTAATGTATAATTATAAAAATTATTCAGTGATCGGCCCGACTGCCTATTACACCACTGACGGCTCTGTTTTTCCCTATGAGAATGCAGGCATAGGCGGCCGCTTTACAAACGTTATAAATAACAGGTATGTGGGTGAATTCTCTTTTGCTTATAATGGTACCGAAAACTTTACTTCCGGGAACAGGTTCGGGTTTTTTCCTGCTGTTTCACTCGGGTGGATCGTTTCCGGGGAAAATTTCCTGAGAGGTGCGGATGCAGTTGATTTTCTTAAGATCCGGACTTCATATGGTATGACAGGAAATGACAATATCGGCGGAGAACGTTTTATGTTTGAACCTAATTTTCCCGGTGGCAGCGGCTATTATTTCGGAACAGGGAATGTATACAGGAACGGTCTTATAGTAGGCAGGCCTGCAAACCCTTATTTAACCTGGGAAAAAGACAGAAAATTCAATTTCGGGCTTGATGCTTCATTTTTAAACAGGTTCGATGTCACCCTTGAGTATTTCGATCAGAAAAGGTATGACATACTTGTTACGGCTCATGCCGAGGTACCTGCATTCCTCGGACAGGTAACACCTCAGCTTAATGCCGGTGAAGTCAGTAACAGGGGAATAGAAGCTTCTGTTCATTACAGGAGTGACCAGTCAAGAAGCTTCAGGTATTTTGCCGGGGCAAATTTCTGGTATTCAAGGAATGAGATATTGTATAATGCGGAAGCCCTTCAGAGCGAAAATTACCTGTTCAGGGCGGGTCACCCGGTTGGTCAGCCATTTATGCTTGAGGCGGTTGGATTTTTTGAAAGCTGGGAAGATATTGAGAACAGTCCCCAGCAAGTATTCGCAGAAGTGCAGCCAGGAGATATTAAATATAAAGATCAGAATGGCGATGGAATTATTGATGCATTGGATTTTTATCCTATCGGAAATTCAAACATCCCGAAATTTAACCTTGGGCTGAATGGCGGATTCTCTTACGGTGGTTTTTACCTTGATTTCCTGCTCCAGGGAGTTACCGGACGCTCGGTCTATCTTTCAGGAAGAGATTACCACGCTTTTCAGGGAGATGCCAAGGTTTCAGCGATAGCATTGGGAAGATGGACTCCAGAGAACTCAGGTGCTGCCACTTATCCAAGGTTATCCGCATCCGATAATCAGAATAATTATCAATATTCATCCTTCTGGCAGCATGACGGAAGTTTTATCAAGCTACGTAATATGCAACTTGGATATAATTTGCCTCAAAGCATTACTAACCGAATCAGATGCTCACATGCAAATATTTTCATAAGCGGAACAAATCTTTTTTCCCTGGATTACCTTGATTACAGTGATCCGGAAACGATTTCCGGTTACCCCCCGTTAAGGACTTTCAGTCTGGGTGCAAGTATCGAGTTTTAAACGTAAATACTATTTAAAATGAAAAATAAAATATTGCCACTACTCTTTATAATTTTAATTGCATTCATTGGATGTGATTTGGAAAGAGAAGTCGTTACCGGTCTCCAGGAACAGCAGATAATAGAAAATTATGAATATGCCCAGAGACGCGCAACCTCTACATATGAAGGACTTCCCTCAGGGTTCACACGTGTGGGAAATGCAATGCTGGCCAGTGCAGCCGACGATGCAGAATTCACGCATGAATCTTCAAGTATACAAAGGTTTAACACCGGGAACTGGAATGCGATCAATAATCCTGATGATCAGTGGTCAAGCAACTACCGTGCTATATTTATAGTTAACCGGTTCCTGGAAACAGTAGATGGAGTAAACCTGGATGTGTGGAAACTTGACCCTAGCCCTTCGGCGCAGGAATCTTATCAGATAAGGTTAAAAGAAATTGAGGATTGGAAAAATGAAGCAAGGTTTCTTAGAGCATTCTATTATTTTGAATTGGTCAAACGGTACGGAGGAGTACCTTTAATTACAATTTCAATAGAAACTACTGATGATTACAGTGATGTGAAAAGAGCTACACTGGATGAATGTATAAAGTTTATTATTGATGAATGTGATTATGCAGCCGGCGTTTTGCCAGAACTACATACTTCAGGCGAGCTGGGCCGCGCTACAAAAGGATCTGCCCTTGCCCTTAAAAGCAGGGTGCTTTTATATGCTGCAAGTGATTTGTTTAATGATGCTTCATGGGCAGGCGATGCTGCAAATTCAGGGTATATAGTCAGCAGCAATACCGACCGTATTGCAAAATGGAAAGATGCTGCTGATGCAGCAAAAGCTGTTATTGATTTGAATGAATATTCATTGCATTCTAACTACGGGGCACTTTTCCAGACTTTTAACTCTCCCGAGATTATTCTCGCCCGCAGGGCCGGAGCCAGCAATCATTTTGAAAGGATCAACTACCCGATAGGTTTTGATCGCGGTGAAAGTGGAAATACTCCTTCTCAGAACCTGGTTGATTCTTACGAGATGAACGACGGTTCTAAATTTGACTGGAATAACCCTGCACATGCCATGGCGCCTTATGAGAACAGGGATCCAAGATTAGCCCAGACTATACTTGCCAATAATACGACATTCAAAGGAAGGCCTCTTGAGATATGGGCCGGAGGCAGGGATGGGAAAGGTGTTCCCAGGGCAGCACGGACCGGTTATTATCTTCGTAAGTATGTGAATCCTAACCTGAACCTTTTGCAAAATCAAACAAGTGTGCATACATGGATCCTGATCCGCCTGGCTGAAATTTACCTTAATTATGCAGAGGCTTTGAATGAATCTGATCCGGGCAACCCTGATATTAAGCATTATGTTGATCTGGTGCGGGCCCGGGTGAATATGCCTCCGTTGCCTGATGGTTTATCACAAGCTGAAATGAGGGATAGAATACGCAATGAGCGCAGAGTTGAACTTGCCTTTGAAGAACACCGGTTCTGGGATGTCAGGAGGTGGATGAAGGGAGCCGA
>SLGC01000354.1 GCA_007123885.1 Bacteroidales bacterium
GGCTGAATCTGAAATCCATGTAGTGTTAAATTTAAAAATCCTGCTGCAAATTGGTTTCACACTTCCTGTACCAGGAAACCTGTCACAGGTTAGATCAGTAAGCGGGTCAGTGATCTCTTTGAGATTATCATCCGTGTGGTTCAAGTATAACGAAGGGTACAACCATCTCCTCCAGTGATATGCCCCCGTGCTGAAATGTATTATTGTAATAATTGGCGTAATAGTTATAATTATTTGGATAGGCAAAAAAATCAGCCCCTGTGGCAAAGATATATGTTGAACTGACATTAACTCTGGGCAGCCGGATTTTTGAGGGATCCCTGATTTCAAAAACCTGTTTGGGATTATAATTGAGGTTTTTACCCTGCTTGTATCGCAGATTGGTTGTTGTATTCCTGTCGCCGATAACCTTTACCGGGTTATTCACGCGAATGGAACCATGATCGGAGGTTATGGCAATTTTCACCTTTTCTTTTGATAATTCCCTTAACAGATCCAGCAGATAGGAATGTCTGAACCAGGACCTGGTAAGCGACCGGTAAGCAGCATCATCGCCGGCCAGTTCCTTGATTACATCCATTTCGGTGCGCGCATGTGAAAGCATGTCGACAAAATTGTAAACCAGTACCGTCAGAGGATGTTTTATCAAAGATGACGTATTTTCCGACAGCTTTTTCCCGCTTTTTTTATTTAATACCTTTTCATAATAGAAATCTGGTTGGCACCCCATACGTATCAGCTGTTTTTTAATCAGCTCCTCTTCGTGAGGATTTTTGCTTCCCTCATCATCATCATTAAGCCAAAGCTTTGGATAAAGTTTCCCTATATCCATTGGCATCAATCCACTGAAAATAGCGTTTCTTGCAAATTGTGTTGCTGTTGGCAATATACTGCAGTATAGTTCTTCCTTTTCCACCTGATAATATTCACTGATATCGGGAAGGATCGCCTTCCACTGATCATAGCGCAGATTATCTATCAGGATAACGACAACTTTTTGTGAGGGTCCTGTACAGGAATAAATACCTGATGAGAAGAGGTTGTGAGAGAGCATGGGCTTATTGACGGAATCACCATGAAACCATTCCCCGTAGTTTGATTTTATAAATTTGGTAAATTCGTTGTTAGCTTCATGTTTTTGATGTATAATAACCTCTGTCATTGCGGGATCGGAAGAATTCTCAAGTTCCATTTCCCAGAACACCAGCCTCCTGTAAATTTCAACCCAGTCATCAAAGGAAGATGCACAATTTATGGCCACTGAAATATTGCTGAACTCCGATTGGTATGTGGATGTTATTTTTTTGTTTATCAGCCGCCTGTTATCGAGTGTCTTTTTAATTGAAAGAAGAATTTGTTTTGGATGCACAGGTTTTATGAGATAATCTGAAATTTTCGATCCTATTGCTTCTTCCATTATATTTTCCTCTTCACTTTTTGTTATCATGATCACGGGCAGGGAGGGGAAAGTTGTTTTAATCTCTTCAAGTGTCTGCAATCCGCTAATCCCCGGCATATATTCATCAAGAAAAACCAGATCAGGATTGTTCAGCCTGACCATTTCTATGGCATCCTGCCCGTTGGTGGCTGTGAGGACCTTGTAGCCTTTGGATTCGAGGAAAATAATATTGGGTTTTAAAAGATCTATCTCATCATCAGCCCAAAGTATAGATATTTGCTTCATCTTTTTATAATTAGGATAAAATCCTCTGCCTGATCACCTGATAGTCATTGATGGGGATCCATACAGAGAACACACTTGACGGAACTGGTTTCCAGCGATCCGGACGATATAACGGGAAACAGGCTCTATGATTCAGGGAGCCCGATTGTATTCATCTTCAAAAAAGTTAAGATAGGATGCTATATTCTTATCCTGCATGAACAACCCGAAATTATCGGGTGATACGATAAATAAAGGAAAATCATCCCTGCCTGCCTCACTGAAGACCTGGCTGCTTGCAGAAAACCTGGCCAGATAATCGAGTGCGGCAGGCACATCAGGCAAGCCATCGACTTTCAGAAGATGATAATTGGTGCTGAACTGCTCGCCGTTAACGTTAAGATCAAGTCTTGCGAAATGGTCGACATTAAAGTTGATTATGTTGAATAACATCCTGTTTATAAGATCCTGGTGATTATCAATAATGATTACAAAATGATGTTCGCCCTCCTGGTTTGACCTGTATCTATCCTGAGGGGTTATGATTTGAGCCTGTTGCATCAATTCGGGATAATCACCATCCAGGTACGCAATAAATTCAAGGGCATTATCGGCTCTTTCCGTTCCCGGATAACGGTCAGCATAATCATTGAGCATTTCTCTGAATAATGTGATATTACCTTCTGAGCCATAGCACAGTATTTCCAGGTATTCAAAAAGTGGAATAAGAGGACTTTCAGGCCAGGCTTGCCTGGCATAGCCGGTCCTTTCCCTGACCTGCTGAAATTTCCTTTCCCGGAACAGCTCGAAGCTCTTTTCATAATAAAGTTCAGCCTCCTGCATCCTGTTTTCATATTCCCGGACAAAATCAGGATTTGTCAGGATAGTAGCGTAACGGCTTCCGGGGTAATCTGAAATTATTAATTCCCTGCATCGTTCAGCTTCTTGGTTGTTCCCGGAAAGAATATGTACGGAATAAAGGCCGTACCAGGCTGAAGCTGCAAGATTTGCCCGTGGATAACGTTTTATAAGTTCCCTGTAAGCAGAAGCCGACCTTTCAAAATCTTTCAGATCATCCCTGAATAATTCACCAATATTGTATAGCGATTCTTTAAGTCGCTGATGGGAAGCCTGCATCTGTTCAGGAGAAAGTGGAATATTTCTCAGATAATGTTCCCTGCTTCCGGCATCAGCAATTTCTTCATTCGTCTCTTCCTGTCCTGTCGCTTCATAATCAGCCATGAAAATTGATTCAGGAGAAATAACCTGCCTGTTTGACCTTCTCCAGTTATCCTCAAGCCTTCTATCACCCCAGAGAGATTCAAACTCACTGCTTCCGAAAGTTACAGCCGACTGATTATAAAAATACCAGTTGCCATCACCCATCCTTTGAGCCTGAAGTCGTGCGGCCTGGGAAGTCCGTGCAGGGCTGTAACCGGTTTGTTGAGCCGGCTGTTCTCTTCTTCTGGCATCAGCCTCTTCCTTTCGTGCCAGTGCTATAACTTCATCAATCCTTTTGTTTCGATCGGCCTCGGTTAATGAGGCCAGCACCTGAAGACTGTCTTCCAGCTGGTAAAGCCGGATATTATCAGCCAGTTCATTCAGGATGCTGCTTTTTTGAACTATTGCCCGGTAATCCGGAAAATCCTGGCTCATAATCATCACTGCCGAGTCATAATAAGCCTGTGCATGGATATAATCAGGATATGAAAAATAAATATCTGCAAGCGCAAGATAGGTCAAAGCTTTCTGTGAGGAATTTGATCCACGGGTCCGGGCCGACAGCATGAAGTAATCTATGGCATTTTCATAATCATTATTACTTTGGTAGATGCTGCCCAGTGCATAATAAATCTGGTCATGGTAATCCCTGTTCTTTTCGTCTCTCAGCATCCTGCCAAGATCATTTATCATCCTGTTTTGCCCCCCCGGGCCGGATTGGGCAACTCGTGCCTGACTGATGCGGGCATTGAATTCCAGCTCATAAGGAGCATTCATCCCGGTAACCCTTTGATAAAATTCAGAAGCTTCCGCAGGCCTGCCTGTTCGTTCATATAATTGCGCCAGGATATAGGTATAACGTCTCCTTTCTCCCCGGTCAGATGTAGCTTCCAGGGCTCTCTCAAGGTAAACCACAGCCCTTTCAGGCTGATTTTGCAGGAGATGAAAATCGGCAATAGTTGCAAACAGCCGGGCATTCAAATCGGTAGGAAAATCAGGATCTGCAAGTATCTCATCGATGATCATCCTTGCCTCATGGTATCTTCCTCTCCGGCAATAAGTCCTTGCAAGCCATATCCGGCCCTCGTGCCTGATGGAATTCATGCTGTATTCCCTTATGATATAAAGGAACGTCTGTGTGGCAGGTAAGAAATCGGCCTTGTAAAAATGAGCCTTCCCGGCAAGAAGGTAGCTTTCCCTTACCCATCTGTTATATTCATTTTGACGGTAAAATTCATCATCTGCCGAAAAAAGTCTGTTTCGCCGGGCAGGGCGGGAAGTGATGGATTTGTTGGCAATGATCTTTGATGATTTGCTTATTGCCCTGTCCATCTGCGGAACCACTGACCGGGCAAGATCAGGATCGGGAAAAAGAAATACAGGAAGGATCTGGTTGTAATCAAACTGATATTGCTGTTCTACCCTTTTTACACCCTGTCTGAAACTTTCCCTTCCATTGAAAAATGTATTGTATCTTGCCGTTACCTGATGATATGTCCTTGTGATCAAGGTATTCCTCTGGGTTGAACATGAGGAAAAGATCACCGCAACTAGAAATATCGTCAGGAATCTCCTGTTATCAGGCATAATTAGTATGTTGGCTACCGCGATTAAAAAAAGTAAATGATTCCCTGTTTTATTGCTTAAAAATATCTGTTAATAAATACAATTCCAAATTCCGGTTATTTTAACCGGTAATGTACTTATTAATCAATAATCTTCAGAAACTACTTCTTTAATTTCCGGTATATCTCTTTTAATTGCCTGCTCTACCCCGGCCTTGAGGGTTTGCATACTGAAGGGGCATCCTTTGCATGCTCCTGTCAGGCGAACCTTCAGCAGAAAATCATCCGTGAGTTCGATAACTTCAATATCTCCTCCATCTGCCTGAAGGTAAGGTCTGACCTGATTCAGAGTTTCATGTACTCTTTCCAGTGTTTCTTCTCTTAATTTATTTTCCATGGTTAAAATAATCTTTTGGTTAATATTGAATTTGTTTTTTTATACATCAAAACTAACGGGCATCCGGGAGTAAAAAATTCGTTAAAATCGGACTATCCACCCCTGAAAGAGGTGGCTTTAACCCCGATTCTTTGCTACGCACCGCGCATTTTTTAATCGCACATGCCTTTCGGGCAAAGCCACGCCCAGGATATGACCGCGCCTAAAAGACGCGGGTTTTGAGTTAAACTAAAATTATCTTTTTGCCGTGACTCGTTTATCATCTGTTTTTAATATCGACTTTTTTTGTCGGAGGCATCATCAAGTTGCGTTTATCGACCTCTTCGGCAACTTTTCCGGCCAGTTGATCGAATGTTGCCGATGTTATGCCGTCGTTCAACACTGCCGGTACACCAATGTCACCTCCTTCTCGTATTCCCTGTACGATTGGGATCTCTGCAAGTACCGGCAGATCAAGTTTTTCTGCAAGCTTTTTACATCCGTCCCTGCCAAAGATGTAATAGCGGTTTTCAGGCAACTCGGCCGGAGTAAACCAGGCCATATTTTCAATAAGTCCCAGAACCGGCACCCCGATGTCTTTGTTAGTGAACATGGCAACTCCTTTAACTGCATCAGCCAGGGCAACTTCCTGAGGGGTACTGACAATTATCGCACCGGTAACGGCAACCTCCTGGACAAGGGTCAGGTGTATATCACTGGTCCCCGGGGGCAAGTCAAAGAGCAGATAATCAAGTTCACCCCAGTCGGCATCATTGATCAGCTGCCTTAATGCACCGGTAGCCATTGGTCCGCGCCATATCAGGGCGTTGTCGGCAGCTACAAACAATCCTATTGACAGGAACTTCACTCCGTATTTCTGTTCGGGAATTATGATGTTTTTCCCTTTTTCCTCCCTGACAACCGGTCTTGCATCTATGGCGCCAAGCATTACCGGTACGGATGGACCAAAGATATCAGCATCAACAAGCCCGACATTGAATCCGTTCCTGGCCAGGGCGATTGCCAGGTTAACGGCCACGGTAGATTTCCCCACTCCTCCTTTTCCGGATGCAATCGCAATCACATTCTTTACACCCGGGAGGACGGCCTGTCTGACTGGTTTCTCTGATCCGGCAGTCTGCAAATTTATTTCGACTTCCAGAGAATCGCCAAAAGCAGCTTTAAGAGCATTTTCACAGGAGCGTTTAACCGACTTTAAAAATGGATCCCGGCGCTTTCCGCTTTTAATCGCTAAGCTAATTTTCCCTTTACCAACAACAATATTTTCGACAATTGAATGTATACTTTCACCTGATTCGGGATGTTTGATTTTTTTAAGCACATCGGTTACCTGTTCATAGGTAGGATCCATAATCCTGAATTTTATATTATTCGAATTTAAACCAAATTAATCTGACTGCAAATATAATAAAAGAAGGTCAAACCTTATAGTTCCAGATTGGGATCCCAGAAGAGCCGGGCGAAATTTTTTACCCTGTCATCTTCAACAACTATGTTTTCATTTGCCAACAATTGTTCCATCGCTTTGGAAGTTCCAAAGTGATGCTTCCCGGTCAAAAGTCCGTTTCGGTTCACCACCCTGTGAGCGGGTATGAACTTTCCTGAAGAATGGCAGTTGTTAAGTGCCCAGCCAACCATGCGTGCTGAACCGGCCGAACCAAGGTAACGCCCAATCGCACCATAAGTGCTTACCCTTCCCGCAGGGATCATGCAGGTAACAGCATAGACTTTTTGAAAAAAACCTTCATTGTCGTTCTTCATAAGGTTCATGGATTTCGTTACCGGAATCTATCCTGAACTTAAGGTAGGTGATAGGCTTGCCCGTTTCCAGGAACTGCTGCTCATAATAAGTTTTAATTGAAAGTGTATCACTGACCCTGCCTGAACTGTATATATCGGTTTCTGCTTCAAGCAATTCAAGCTTATTGCTTCTGATAACCGAGAGGGTGTAATCATAAAGCCCCCGGCTGTCGGTCTTCAGGTGCACCAGTCCGCCACTCTTTAAAAACCTGCGGTAACGGTTGAGAAATAATGATGAAGTCAACCGTTTCCTTGCTTTTTTGATTTGGGGATCAGGAAACGTAAGCCAGATTTCAGAAACTTCATCCATTGCAAAAAATAATGAGATAAATTCAACCCGGGTCCTTAGAAAAGCAACATTCGTCAGGTTATTATCAAAGGCATATTTTGCACCTTTCCACATCCTTGACCCCTTGATGTCAACACCTATGAAATTGATGGCGGGATTCATTTCCGCCAGTCCGGTAGTATACTCACCTTTTCCGCAACCAAGTTCAAGGACCAGCGGAGAATGATTGCCAAAAAACTTTTCTGCCCACTTCCCGTAATATTCGTGCTTCCGGCCTGCCACCAGATCCGTAGCGGCCTGTACAACATTGTCAAACTCAAGGATCTCCTTAAATCTCAGCAGCTTCTTCTTGCCCACTTTATAAAATACTCTTATAATTGTTTTTTTTCAACCCTTAATCCTACATCAAGGATGCCCGGCAATTCGTCTATGCGCATGGCCTGCTCGATCCTGAAAACGTACTTTCCCTTTTCAGGAAACCGCACATTCTGCCGGTAAAAGAACCTGTTTTGCCATACATTGCCAAAGCCTTTGCCATTCCATCTACCTGATGGACCGGCAAGGACAAGCTCCAGGGTATCCCGGGTAAAAGCCCCGGTAGGTGAGGTGGCAGATATAAAAAGGAAAAGATTGCTTTTTGGATACTGGCCTGTATTGCGCAGGTTTATCATCAGGTCATGCGGGTTCAGGGTATCGGCGACCTCAAGCTCAAATACAGGGATAAAATGACGGCTCCATGCATCGCCGGGAATGTTCTGATTCTTTTCAAAAACAAGATCTGCGTTACAGGCTGCAGTCGTAAATATGAAAATAACCGCATATAATACCTTAAGGTAAGAGGATATATGCGGTCTTAACCTTTCAATTCTCATTATCAGATTCTTTGGACTTGTTCTTTTTTTTCCTTTTCCTCTTCTTTTTCCTGCTTGCAGCTTTTTCCTGTTCATCAAACCGGGAAATACTTTGATTTATGAAAAACCCGTCAGTAGTTTGTTCCCCGGATACCAGATCAGGAATATCCAGAAGCTTTTCGGGTTTCTTGCCATTCCTGTTAAGCTCCATCACTTCCTTTACCCTGTCAAGTTTAATTGATGTCATGTTGAGCGTACAATCTTGTTTTGCAGAATACCAGACAACCTTTTTGAATATGTCGGCTTTCTGAAAATAATAGGGGCCTTCAAGGGTTTCAAGAACCTGACTGAAATCAGGAAAATCTTTTTTGGCGTCATTGTATACGTCAACCTCATAATTAATACAGCATTTAAGTTTGCCGCACTGCCCGGCGAGTTTTTGAGGATTGAGTGATATTTCCTGTAACCTGGCCGCGTTTGTAGAAACAGAAGTAAAGTTGGTAAGCCATGAACTGCAACAAAGCTGTCGGCCGCAGGCACCAATACCACCTATTCTTCCGGCTTCCTGTCGCGCCCCGACCTGCCTCATTTCAATCCGGACCCTGAATTCATCAGCAAGTATCTTTATAAGCTCACGGAAATCAACCCTTTCCTCAGAGATATAATAAAATATAGCCTTTGTATTATCTCCCTGATACTCGACATCTCCTATCTTCATGTTCAGATCCAGGGATTCGGTGATCTGGCGTGCCTTGAGCATTGTTGGTATTTCGTGTGATATTGCTTCTTTCCACTTATCAATATCTGCTGGTTTGGCTTTACGGTATATTTTTTTCAGGTTCTCATCGTTAGGTGAAACCTTGTATTTTTTCATCTGCTCCAATACAAGTTCGCCATGGAGTGAAACAGTACCAAGATCGTGTCCCGGAGAAGACTCAACTGCAACCACATCTCCTTTTTCAAGTGTTAACCTGTTGACATTCCGGTAAAAACCCTTCCTGGTATTTTTAAATCTCACCTCCACCAGATCATGCCTGCTGACACTATTCAGCCCGTTAAGCCAGTCGTATACCTCCAGGCAGTCACAACCATAACACTTGTTACCGTTGGATTCAGGCAATTTTGCAGAACATCCTCTTAAATATGTGGTCATTTTATATCGGTTCAACTGTTATTACAGACTCAGTTTCTGACAACAAAAGTATAAATAACTATGGTTTTAACAACCTGGCTATCTTTACAGAAAGATCAAACAGGATAAGACGGCTGTATCCGTTGCATTCTATATGGATTGAAGCTTTATTGAGTTCATCGTATATCGGGAAAATGTTGCCTGGATGAACAAATTTGGAAAATTTAATTGAAAAATCCCTCTCCTCTTCAGATAAAAGATCAATATCGCCAGCTTCTATATTTAAAATAAAGTTCCCACGTATCATACGTAATGCATACTGGAAAAATTGTTTCTGTTTTTCTCTTCCCTGTACGGCCATTTTATCAATCCAATCTGAGATCCCTCCGAAATCACGGGCAAAACACATGCGCATCAGGCTGACAAACATCTCAAACCGGTTTGCTGACTCCTGAACTTCTTCCAGTGAACCGGTAAGTTGCAGGTAATTTCCGTCAGCTAGCCTGACAAGACTATCTATGCGACTCTGGTCAGTTATCGTATGTTTTTCCCTGATCGCCAGAGCCATACTTTCACTATCAATCCGGGGTACATGAATCAGCTGGGTCCTGGAAACTATAGTGGGGATTATCTGATTCACTTCCCCGGAAACGAGAATAAAAACGGTATTTTCAGGGGGCTCCTCGAGTATCTTTAATAATTTATTGGAGGCAGAAAGATTCATCTTTTCGGCCATCCAGATGATCACTACCTTATAGGTAGCTTCAAAGTTTTTGAATGACAGTTTCCTTATGATCTGAAGGCTTTCACTCCGGTTTATTGATCCCTGCTTCTTTTCAATACCGATATGTTCATACCACCGAAAAAGACTGGTGTAAGGGTTGGCGAGAATACATTCCCGCCAGGCACCGATGAAATCATCACTTACAGGATCCTTGCCGGATTCTTTTGTTTCCGCCACAGGGAAAATCAGATGCAGATCGGGGTGAGCCAGTTTACTGTATTTCCTGCATGAAGCACATTCACTACAGGAATCCTCAGGATCCGGGTTCAGGCAATTGATATATCTTGCAAATGCAATGGCAAGCCCGAGATTTCCCGAGCCTTCCCCGCCAGCAAACATAAGGGCATGCCCGATCCTATGCTCCCTTACCATCTGAATAAGCCTGATCCTTATATCCTGCTGACCCACAACATCTTTGAAGAGCATGCTATCAATTTATTTTTTTATGACAAAACTCCCTGGAAATATTAATTTTCAACAGCCTGAAGGTGCAGAGAGATCATTTACAGGTCTGCCGTAAATATAAAAGGGAAAAATTAAGTTAACAGTATCCGGCAAAGGTAAAATAAAAAAATAGTTTTTTACTTTTGCATGAGTCTATCGGAAACCGGATAATAAAATTATTTACATATATTTAAATTAAATAAACTATGCCAATGAAGACAATTGAAACATTTGATTTTAAAAAGAAAAAGGCCCTGATAAGGGTGGACTTCAATGTGCCCCTGAATGAACATTTTGAAATAACCGACGATAACAGGATCAGAGCTGCAATTCCGACAATCAAAAAAGTATTGTCATCGGGAGGTTCTGTTATTCTGATGTCCCATTTGGGAAGGCCCAAGACCGGCTACGAGGAAAGATTTTCACTCAAGCACCTTGTAAAACATGTTTCAAAACTGGCAGGTTCACCCGTGAAATTTGCAGATGATTGCATAGGCAATGTCCCCTCTGAGCTGGCCAATTCACTTAAGCCCGGTGAGATATTGCTTCTCGAAAACCTCAGGTTCCATAAGGAAGAGACAAAGGGTAACGAAGAATTTGCCCAGGAACTTGCCTCCCTTGCCGATGTTTATATTAACGACGCCTTTGGAACCGCTCACAGAGCGCATGCATCCACAGCCATTGTAGCTAATTTCTTTCCTGAAAACAAAATGTTCGGCTACCTGATAGAAAAGGAACTGCAAAATTTGGATAAGGTCCTTGAAGCACCCAAAAAGCCCTTTACAGCAATTATGGGAGGCGCAAAGGTCTCTGACAAGATCCCGATAATCGAGAATCTTCTGGATAGGGTTGATAATCTTATTATTGGCGGCGGCATGACATACACCTTTATCAAGGCTCAGGGAGGCAGCATAGGATCATCCCTTGTAGAGGAGGATAAACTCGATATTGCCCTTGATCTTATCGAAAAAGCCAGGACCCAAAATGTGAGGCTGGTTCTGCCTGTTGATAATGTTGTAGCCGATAAATTTGCCGCAGAGGCTTCCACACAGGAAACCGGCATTGGTCAGGTGCCCGAAGGATGGATGGGACTTGATGTTGGCAGAAAGACAATAGAAGAGTTTTCCGCTATTATCAAAGAATCCAATACTATTCTGTGGAATGGGCCGATGGGTGTTTTTGAAATGGAAAAATTCCAGTCAGGCACCAGGAGCGTTGCACTGGCAATTGCAGAGGCAACTGATAAAGGAGCATTCAGCCTCATTGGGGGTGGAGATTCGGTTGCAGCGATCAACAAGTACAAGCTGGCAGAAAGGGTAAGCTTTGTTTCAACAGGTGGCGGAGCAATGCTCGAATATATGGAGGGCCGTGAACTCCCGGGTATAGCAGCCATAAGAAGATAATTCCCTGCAGAGACTTTTCAGCCCGGTCTGCAGATGGTCTGACGGAGGGATACAGCATTTCTGACCGGCATCATCCGGCTGGGATCTTTTTTCAGTACCGGGAAACTTAAAATTGAAAGGAACC